>CBDUAX010000135.1:0-9636 GCA_965365235.1 uncultured bacterium | reverse complement strand
TGATAGATGTTGTTCCGGGCATTGTCGACCCGGGTGCCCGCCCTGAAGCCGGCTTGATACCCGGCCCCGACACCGGCCCGGTACCCGTCATGCCACCCACGATGGTATCCGGCGTGGTAATGGCGGTATCCGACGGGGCCCCACCACCCACCGTAGTGGGGGTGATAGCCGCCGCAGCCGATGGCGAAGGTGAAGGGTCCGGTGCTGTAGCTGAACCCGTAGCTCCAGCCATACCAGGGGTTGTAGCGGACGTGGAAGCCCCAGGTGGAGTGGTAGGGGTAGTAGACCGAGCCGTACCATGGCTGGTAGTAATAGCCTGTACCGTAGACGATGGTCCCGCCATACGCATAGCTGTAGGTATAGCCAGGATAGTACCCTACGTAGACCACATCCGGGGTCGAATCGAAGACATAGACATACTTGACGTTGTGAACCGGAACGTCCGCCGGCATTTCGTAGATGTCGTCGGGGACTGCGTCGGCGACCTGCCACGGTCCTTCAGGATCGTCTGAGACGAACCAAACCGCTTCGCTGACCGCGAAGTACCGGCCATCGACTCGGATCACCTGACCATTGGTGTTGACGGCATAGGCCATCTGGGTCCCTTCGATGCGCTTGAACTCCGGGGCGCCATCGTACTCGACCTGCAGTGTGGCCTGGTCCCTCCGGATGGCCGAGGTCTGGGGAATCTGGTGGTCCAGAAGAGCCTCCTGGGCTTCCAGGGTACCGGGGACGGATAGGAGCAAATGCCCCATCTCTGAATCCGGCGGGATGTCGGCCATGGCTTCCGGGAGCTCCTCAGGCGGAACGTGGGTCCACGCTCCCTCGAGGGATTCGGCGACGTACCAGCGGCCTGAAAGGACGATGTAGTACCGCTGGGTTTGGATGTGCAGAAGGATGTCGCTCTCGCTGTTGCTCACGTAGAGGAGGTCGGTACCAGAGAGGGGGGAATACCCCGGGTCTCCATCGGAGACGATCAACTCCGTCGGCTCTGTGGCCACGACGATCCCAGGCGGGGCGCCATTCACGGAAACGCTGTCCTCCACGCTGTCCTGTGGCCGGGAAGGAGCCAACCTCTCAACTTCGGCCGGGACCTGACCGGTCACCCTCCAATCCCCGTCAATCGCGGTGGAGGTGTACCAGTTTTCCTCTCCCGCAAAGAGGTAGTAGGTGCCCGAGGCCAGGAGGATGGTGAAGGGCGTGTTTACGACCCGCATCAGGCTGGCCCCATCCACCGGCTGAAGAATCGGCTCTCCGTCGATGGTGACAAGAACCGTCGGCTCAGAGGCGAAGACCACTGAGGGAGGGGCATGATTGAATGACTCCGACGCGGACCGGTCCTCCTCCAACTCGGCCAGGCTCGCCATCAACCGGTCTAGAGAAAACTCAAGTTCCCAGCGGGGAACCTGGTCCTCGAGAAGAGCGGCCAGGCGGTTCTCCTGCTCCTCCGTGGATTCGGGGAACCGGACCCGGTTCACTTCGAGGTCCAGGACCCTGACGACCCGAGCGTCCCGATCCGTCTCGACGCGGGCCTCGACCCAGGCCACCCCGAAGACCGGCTCCTGGGACCCGGTGAGAGTTACTGACAGCGCGAACCGAGCCTCGATCCGATCTCCTTCGAAGGACTCGGGTTGGGGCTGGTAAAGGACCACCCGTGCTTCCGGCACCTCGATGGCGCGGGGCCAATCGGCAGGAGACTCCTGGAGGGCTCGAACCCCTGCCCCTCCAACCAGTACCATGGCCGCGGTGAGGATCGCTCTTTTGACGTGCATCGGCTGGACCTTCATTCGGCTCACCTTCCCCTTGAGGGGTTTCAGTGGACCCGGAGATCACTCCGGGCTCCCGGCGTGGAAAGAAGACGGCGGGGCCCGAAGGCACCCGCCGCCTGGTCGCTCAGATCGAGGGCAGGCCTACCGCCCTCTACCCCCCCCTTCCGTCATGCTTCTAAGCACCTCGTTGACGCTCAAGGAAGATCCCTTTCTGGGCGGAAAGTCCTGGAATGTCATTAGGAACTGCCCGATGTAGTCCTGAGCCGGGACGAAGAGCCACATGTTGTCGGCCATCCAACGCATATACATGGCCGACTCGTTCATGGCCTTTTCAAAAGGGTCGGCCCGGAGGTTCACCACCCTGGGCCAGGCCGGGCTTTGGCGATAGGCAGTGGTGATATTTCCTTCGATCAACGTGAAGTGGAGCTTCCAATTCCGGTAACGAATCGCGTTGAGGTTGCCACCCTGGTCGAAGTAGAAGATCTCGTTCCGGGGCGACTCCTCCACCTGGCCGCTGAAGAAGGGCATCATGTTGTACCCGTCCAGGTGGGCTCGGAATGTCTTGTCCCCGGCCTGGTACCCGGTGAGGAGTTGCTCTTTCACGTCCGGGACGCCGGCAGCCGCCAGGATGGTGGGCAGCAAGTCCTCGTGAGAGACGATGTCGTTGAGCTTCGTCCCCGGCTCGATCACCCCCGGCCACCGCATGAAGGCGGGTACCCGGAAACCACCTTCCCAGGTCGTTCCCTTTTCGCCGTGGAACGGGATGGTTCCCCCATCGGGCCAGGTAACCGTCTCGGCACCGTTGTCGGTAGAGTAGGCCACAATGGTGTTGTCGGCGATGCCGAGCTCATCAAGCTTGTCCAGGAGGCGTCCCACGTCCCGGTCGTGCTCGAGCATTCCGTCGGCGTAAATGGAGATCCCGGATTTCCCGTACCACTCGTCGCTCAGCCGTGTCCAAACGTGCATCCGTGACGTCGTTACCCAGATGAAGAAGGGCTGGCCGGCGGCGTGGGCTCGTTCCATGAAGTCGATGGCGGCGTCGATGAACTCGGTGTCGGCTGTTTCCATCCGCTGACGGGTAAGGGGGCCCGTGTCTTCGATCCGGCCATCGGCGTAGCTGTGGATGACCCCCCTGGGAGCGTACTGCTCCTCGAATTCCGGATTGTCCCGCGGGTAGTAGTAGGTCTCCGGCTCCTCTTCGGCGTTCAGGTGATAGAGGTTGCCGTAGAACTCGTCGAAACCGTGGTTGGTGGGGAGGTGGACGTCCTGGTCACCAAGGTGGTTCTTCCCGAACTGCCCACTGGTGTAGCCCAATGGCCCGAGAAGCTCGGCAATGGTGGGGTCCTCCTCGTTGATGCCATGAAGGGAACCGGGCATGCCGATGGTGAGCAGTCCAGTACGGAACGGATGCTGACCCATGATGAAGGCGGCCCGGCCCGCTGTGCAGCTCTGCTGAGCGTACCAATCGGTGAACAGCGCGCCCTCGTTGGCGATGCGGTCGATGTTGGGGGTCTCGTAGCCCATCATGCCCTGGTTGTAGGCGCTGATGTTCCACATCCCCACGTCGTCGCCCCAGATGACCAGGACGTTCGGGTGGTCCTGGGCGGAGAGGGGTTGGACGGCGGCCAGCGCAAAGGCGGCGAGCACCAGGCTCATCACCTTGCCAGCTGTGCGAATCTTACCCATGAGCAGAAACACCTCCAGTGAAAAGGGGGTCGGTTGGTATCGGTTCGTTTTGCCTAATTCCGCTGGTAACTTAAGTTCTCCCGAGACATTCAGGAACCTGGCCTCCAGCTTCCTAGGTCTCGGCTATTTAACAGCCCGGATCGAGAGCCCCGAGTCGCCGAAGCGGGGTCCGTGGGGGCCGGAGCGATGCGGAGTCTAACCCACAGGACCGTTCCGGTTCCCGCAGGCCGGAGGGAGCGGTTGGGTAAGGGACGCTCAGCAGTTGTCGTAACGGACTCCAGCGGGAGAACCCTTTTCGCGGATCGTGGGTAACCCCGGCATCGCGAGCCAAAAAGACTTGGCGTTCTTCTCCAACCTGGGCCTCATAACCCAGGGCGGCCTCGTACATAACAACACCGGATACGAACGATGAACAGATTCCTTCGCACCTTCATTCTCTCGGCCGTAGTGGTCGGATTGACGGCTTGCGCCTCCACTCCTGCACCCCCACCCACCCTTCAGACCGGCCCCGAAGCGGAGGTGACCGTGGACGGCCTCGTACGGGTGGACAACGCCGTGGTTCCCGTGGCCTACCGGAAACCCGACGCCGATCTCCGGCCCTACACCCGGGTCTTGCTGGATCCCGTGGAGGTGGCGTACCAGAAGGATCCGGGCAATCGCAGGCGTTCCACCATGGGCGGGGGCCAGCAAAACTTCGCCCTCACCCCCCGGCAGATGGAAAATTTCCGTGGATGGTTCCATGAAGCCGTGGTGGAGGCCCTGACAGGTGACGGAGGTTACGAGCTCGTCACCGAGCCGGGTCCGGATGTTCTGAGGGTCTCAGCGTCTCTCATCGACCTCGTCGTTCGGGTCCCAACCGAGACGGCTGGCCGACAAGACGTCTACACCCGCTCGTACGGATTGGTGTCCCTCATCGTGGAGCTTAGGGATTCTCAGAGTGGGGAGATCCTGGTCCGGGCCGCGGACCGGAGGGACCCGACCCGGAACACCGACGTCCGGTTGGCCGAGGTGAACCCGACCTTCGTCCGGGCCGACGTCCAGGGGATGTTCCGCCATTGGGCGGACCTGCTCAGAGAGCGCCTGGACGGCCTCCGGGAGGGATAAGGGCTTCGGCCCGGACCCGGACAAAATAAAAGGCCGCCACGAGAAGGCAGCTCTTGGGGAGGTTCCCCTACGCCCGAGGGGACCCAGGGGGTTGGGGTCCGGGGGATTTGGACCACAAAAGGGGCTGGGCCGCCACGGGCGGCTCGGCCCCTATCGTCTGATGGCTTCCTCCACGGCGGCCTTGAAGGGTTGGGCCTGGGGGAATTCTGGTGAGACTTCCAGGAGTCGGTCCGCCATCTCCAGCGCCCGCTGGAGCCTTCCCCGCCGGAAGTAGTGGTCACCCAGGGCAAAGAGGAAGTCGGGGTTTCCCGGTTCTATCGACAAGGCCCGACCCAGGGCGGCTTCCGCAGCCTCCATGTCTCCAATGGACTGGGCCGCAAGGCCGTAGTTGTAGTGGATTCGGGCCCGGCCCGGGAGACCGTCGGAGGCCCGGCCCAGGTACTCGGTTCCCTCCTCGATTTGCCCCATCTCCGCCAGCAGGAGCCCCAGGTTGTACGCCACCTCATATTGATCCGGATAGGCTTCCAGGACCTCTCTCAGAAGACGTTCGGCCTCGGCATTCCGCCCGGTGCCGTTGAGGAGGAGGGCCAGGTTCACCTTGGGCGGGATGGAGAGGTCGTCGATCCCCACGGCGATCCGGTAGTAGCGTTCCGCCTCCACCACGTCACCCAGGCGGGCGCTCAGATTCCCCAGGTTGTGGGCCGAGGAGGAGAAATCCAGGGAGTAGGTCATGGCTTCCCGAAACTCCGTGAGCCCATCGGCCAGGGCCTCCTCCTGGTAGGATTGCAGCATCCCCCGAGGGGCATCGGCCAGTCGGCTGGCCGCTTCGATCCTCACGGCCCGGACCGGATCGAAGAGAAGGGGTGAGAGAAGCTCTACCAGTCGATCCGGGGTGGGAGCCGAGGCGTTGGTGATGGCGGTATGTCGGATGAGGGCGTCCTCGTCCATCAAGGCCAGGTTGAAGGCCTCGGTGGCCTCTTCCCCGGGGTACCCGGCCAGGAGGCTCAGAGCCGTGGCCCGGGCCATACCCGAATAGAGAGGGTCCCCGGCGATCTTGACCAGTTCCGCCTCCGCGCCCGGGTCACCGCCCCGGGCCGCGGCGAAGATTTGCCCGTAGTGAGGCTTCCGGGCCTGGCCGTACCAACGCTGATAGGCTTCCAAGGACCAGGAGAGGGGGCGGTCGTCGTGGCAGCCGCTCTGGGTGCAGGCGTTTGGCGTTCCGATTTCCGACGACAGGTCGGGACGTGGAACCCGGAAGCTGTGGTCCGCCCGCCAGTCCACCACCATGTAGGGCTGCTCCACCATGTGGCACTTCACGCACAGGGCCCCATCACTGGGCTCACCCTGGTACTCCTGCTGGTGGAAGTGGTGGTCGTAGCTGTCGTATACATCCGCCCGGTGGCACTGACCGCAGAGCTCGTTCCCCTCGTAGTGGAGCTCCAGGCTGTGGGCGTCGTGGCAGTCGCCGCAGCTCACATCGTTCCCATACATCTTGCTCTGGACGAAGGACCCGTAGACGTAGACTTCGTCCAGGATCTGTCCATCGGCATGATACAGCCCCTCCCGAAGAAGGGCCGGGAGCACGTTGTCCAAAAGAGCGGCCTGGGAATGGTCGTAGTCTCCCAGCTCGGTTCTGCGGGCATGGCACGGCGCGCAGACTTCCACATAAGCCTGGTTGGAAATGTCGCTGCTCTGAATCGGAAGGGCGTAGTTCTCCACCGCAGGGCGGGCCATCTCGGGCATCTCCGCCCATGCCAGGTGCAAAGAGCCTGGCCCGTGGCAGGCCTCGCAGTTGACATCGATGTCGGTCCAGGTGGTGGTATAGCTCTCCCCCTCGGCGTCGTACCCCTTGAGGAGGTTGGTTGAGTGGCACTCGGCGCACATGCCGTTCCAGTTTTGTCCGTTTCGGGTCCAATGCAGCCAATCCCCGGGTGGGATGTCCTGGCCGGGGTAGAGGTAGAACCACTCTTCCCCCTCGGTGTCCCATGCGATGGAAAGGGCTTGCATCCGACCCCCGGGAAAGGGGATCAGGTACTGTTGGAGAGGTTCCCACCCGAACACGTGTGTGACCTCGACCTCCTGCATCTCCCCGCCGGGCCCCTCGGTGAAGGCAAAGTACCTTCCGTCCCGGCGATAAAAGCGGGAGACCAACCCGTTCCGCTCGAACTCCGAATCCTCGAAATCGCCTCGGACCGTGGTCTCGTCGGCCACGGCCATGGCCAGGTCGTGGTGGGAGCCCAGCCAGTCCTGGTAGGCGGCTTCGTGGCAGGACACGCAGGCATCGCCTCCAACGAAGGTGGCCGGAGCCTCGGCTCCGGACCCGGCCGATGTTTCCCGGGCCCCCTGGCGAACCAGGTATATGGGGATGGATAGGACGATGACAGCAGTGGCCACGACACCCACCGTCAGCCAGCGGGTGAGGTCACCGCCAGCTTGGCCCGGCGTCCCCTCGGGCGGCCGCGAGTCTGTCACGGGGCCGTCACCTGGGAGGGATCGAAGGCGCTCCGTCTCTCCACGTTGGCTGTGTTGACCTTCACGATCCGGTTCTCGATACGCACCTCGAAGAGGTCCAGGGCCCTGGGCGCCGGGGGATTCACCACCTCGCCGTGGATGTCGAACGCGGAGGAATGGCAGGGGCAGACGAAACGATGCTCCTCCTCACTCCATGGAACGGTACAGCCCAGGTGGGTGCACTCACGGGATACCGCCAGGAACCCTCCATCCGCCAGGCGCACCAGGTAGAATCGGCCCTGTGGGAAAGCCGTCACCGAGTCCGGTTCAAATCGATCCACGGGGCCAGCGGTGAGGACCGACGCATCCGATTCAGCTGCCCGGCCTCTGGGTCTGAGGAAGTCCACCACCACCCAAGCCAGCTCAGCCAACCCCACCGCCGCCAGCCCCAACCAGGCTTTCCAGAGGAAGGCTCGCCTGGACGGGCCAGCCCCTACCTCTTGACCATCGGGGGGTGATCTCTCGGCTGCCGCCGGTCGTTGGGGCTGGGGGCGGGATCCCTGAATCCGGGTGTCACCGGCGGGCCTCGCCGTCTTCTTCCTCGTTTTCTTAGCCACGGCCACCTCCGACTCCACCGATCCTTTTCATCCTACCCTCCCCAACCCAAGGCCATTCCGGGTCCCCGGAACCAGATTCCCACCACCGTGAGAAAGAGGAAGGCCGTGCCGAAGAAGACGAAGCCGGCTTGGGCCGTCTCGAGCCTCGTGGCTCCATGTCTCCTCCGCACCCATCTCCATGCCACCCAGGTGAACACGGCCAGGACCGCAGCGGGAACCACCCCATTGCTGACCACCGGTGGGACCCAGGGCAGGAGACTCGGTAGGTCCAGAATCCACTCGTCCAGGAGGACCATGAGGGGTGTCGCCCCCAGGGCGGCCAGGGCAACCCAACGGGCCAGGGTCCTCCCCCGCTGCGAGACGAACCAGATTCCCGAGGAGTCTTCCTCGTACCGGAAGTAGGCCAGCGCGGCCAGGCCCAAGGCGCCTGCCAACGGGAAAACAAGCACCGCGAAAACCGGGTGGACGTGGAGCAGAAGCTCCTGGAACCCCATGAAGTACCAGGGGGCCTTGGCCGGGTTCGGGCTCATCCCCGGATTCGCGGCTTCGCCAAGGGGGGCAGCGAAGAGGGACGAGAACAGGAAGACCGCCGACAGCAGGACCAGCCCCACCACGAACTCCCGGAGAAAAAGGTGAGGCAGGCCCAGGACTCTTTCCGGCTGGGTGTCGTAATCCTCTCCCGGCATTCTCGGAATCACGACACCCTTGGCCTTCCTCACCCGCCAGAAATGGAAGCCCATAAGGATGAAGATGAAGACCGGGACGACGGTGGTATGGAGGGTGTAGTAAAGGATGAGCGTCCCCTGATCCACCTCGTCGCCGCCTCGTACCACGGCTTGTAGCCCACTGCCCAGCCACGGCACATACCCCAGCATTCCCGTGGAGATGGTGACGGCCCAGTACGATAGCTGGTCCCAGGGAAGGAGGTAGCCCGTGAAGTTGGAGGTCAGGACCAGGGCCAGGAGCCCCAGCCCGATGACCCAGTTGAACTGCCTGGGCGGCTGGAAGGCGCCGGAGAAAAACACCCTCAGGAGGTGGAGGGAGACCACCACCACCAGGAGGTTGGCGCTCCAGTGGTGAACGCTCCGGACCAAGCCGCCGAAGAGGGTGGCTTCCTGGATCCGAAGAATGGACCGGTACGCCCTGCCGGGCGCAGGCTCATACCCGAACATGAGGAGGACACCGGTTCCCACCAGCGTCAGAACCAGGAGGAGGGACATCCCTCCGAGGCCGAAGGTGTGGGTGTAGGATAGGGTCTTCGCCGGCACCCGGACCGGACGGAAGTGGAGAAGGAAGGTGTTGAAGGTCACCCACTTCCGCTCTTTGTCGTCCTTGGGAACCAAAGGGCCGCGGAAAACCGAGCGCCCGATGCGGCGAAGAAGTGACGTGCGGTCGGTCACCGGCTGGCCCCCGAGAACCAAAAGGGAGAGATCACCTGTGGCCTCCAGGATTCGACATCGGAACCCTCACCAGGACCACCCCACGGAAAGGGCCGAGGTGTAGTCGCTCTTGGCGGCGGCTTCCGACGGTGGGTTCGTGTCGTAGGAGGAGTTCCAGGTCAGGGCCACAAAAAAATCGGCCAGGAGCTCATACTTGACCCGGACGTTGAGGTTGGTCCTGTACCGCTCCGACTCCGTCAAAGAAGCGAAGGTCTGAACGCCGGAGCTGACGTCCAGCTCTGGGGAGTCCAGCCTGAAGGCCAAGAAGTCGGCGGCCAGAACCACCTCTGCACTGACGTTGTCGTCGCCCTGGTCCTCGTACCGTTCCCGGCTCGCCACCACGCCGGCCGAAACGCTTGAGTCCAGGCGGTTGGTCCGGACGATCCGCCGCCGGGCCCCGGAACCGACGAAGGTCCGCTGATCCAGGCTGAGCTCGTCGTTTTGTGATGCCTCGGCGAAGAACCGCCAGGCCCATACGGTGCCAATGAAGCGGTTGAGATCCAGGGATCCAGTGCTTCGCCGGGTGATGTCCGAGTCTTCCTGCCCCTGTTGGAGATCGGAAGAGCACAC
>CBDUAX010000134.1:0-9641 GCA_965365235.1 uncultured bacterium | reverse complement strand
ATCGGGAGCTCAAAAACCGCCACATTTCAGAATCTCACTCCGGTGGTGGCACTTCTGGTTGCCTGGGTCTGGCTGAACGAGACACCCTCATCCCTCCAGGTGGGAGGCGCCGTCGTGGTCTTGGTAGGGATCTATGTCGCTCGTCTCGGGAGCAGCGTCCGAGACTAGCAGGCGGCCCAGGAGGGCAGCCCTGCGGGGGTGGGTAGGCTCTAGACTGGATCGGATGTATCGGATTCGATCTGCTTTCGATGGACCACTTCCGGAAACTCGTAGAACAACACTCCCTCCTTCGAGATCTCGCACCGGACCCTGAACCCGTCATCCATTGCGGCAAGGACCTTTTCCGCTGCAGGAAGGGAAAGATTCAGGTCCGCCGCAACCTCGGTTACCGTCAAAGTGCCCCCGCGATGAGTCGCCAGGCGGAGCACCTTCTGCTGCAAGCGGAGCATCAGGGCCCTGCGACGCTCGTTGAGAGCCTTCAGACCCCACCAGAACCCACCTGTCCCTGCGGCCCCGATCCCGCTTCCGGCGGCGATCATCCCCGGTTCTCCCTCCGCGATTCCGATGACCACCAGAAGGGTGGCAAGGAGAACCAACCCGACCCCGAAAACCCGCCGACCCAGTCCGCCTCGAGGGAGGGGATCATCTCCTTCAGCCGCAACCGGCGGTTGAGGCGTCCCGGCCGCAGCCGGGGGAAGAACCTGCTGGGGGTAGTAGTGCCAAGCCAGCCCACAGGAGGGGCAAATGACCCGGTTTCTGCGGAAGAACCAGTATCCGATTCCACCCAGCCCATAGGTGAAAAGGCTGATCCCTATGAGGAGGGCTACGTGGGAGGGGCGCTTGAAATAGGGAATCCCGTCACCCTGGTATCCGCACCGAGGGCACCGGCGAAGGTTGGAGGTGACGTAGGTGCCAGCGGAAACCGCCGCCCCGCAGGTGGGACAGCGTGTGGTTCCCGGTTGTAGGTTCTCACCGCAGGTGGAACAACGCATCTCTTCTCGGCCCGAGGATCGAAGTGCGCGAGGCTACCTCCCATACGGAATCTTCTTTGGGAAGATTCATACCAGCTACTCCAACCGCACAACCAGGAGGCGGAGGCCCGAAGCCGGGTTTGGGGGCCGGCCTTCCAGTCCACTCAGGTTCATGGCCAGCCCACCCAACGTCGGGGCTGTAATGATGTAGTAATCTGCCGCCGAAGACCAGAGGGAGATGACCCGGGAGAAGGAAAACCGCCCGAGTTGGATCGGAGTGAGGGGAAACTGGCCATCGATGAGGGAGAGGGAGTGCCTCAAGTTGAGACCCGGAACCCTGAGCCGGTTCCTGACGGGAATGGGAAGCCCGTCGAGATATATCGCTCCGAACCAGTCCGAAACCAACTCCGCCCAGGGCCGCCCCATAGCCTGTGTCAGGTTCGCGACGCCTGTAAGATCCGAGGCGGTGATCTCTCGGAGCAGGGAGCCCCCCTCCTCATGGCCAAAGAGGTACGCCAGGAGGAGCCATCCGGCGCCCCGCTCCGCCAGGGTCCCCGGCGGCAGGGTGGCCAGGACGCTGACCGCTTTGGGTTCAAGAAGGAAACGCCGGGCCCGCCTCCAGTTGCCAAGCTGGAATTTCTGTGCGTTCTCCAGATCTCCCATCTCTTGGAGATGCCGGCCGACCAGATCCTCGGCCATCTGCGCCAACGCTTCGGATAACCAGAGCGCATCCTGGCCTTCGGCCCCCACCAGCAGCGTCCGCTGGTTGAAATGCACCATGTGCTCGAACTCGTGGGCCAGGATCGCCGGAAGGGAGTAAAGGAGCGTGCTTCGAGCCAGGAGTGGTCCGAAGATCCCGGTGGGGTCCGGGACGACAGCATAGAAGATCTCCCCTTCGTTACTCCCGGTCCGGTCTGCCAGCAGATCGATCCCGAAGAAGAACCCACCCACATACCCTTCCGATCCCTCCGGTGTAAGACGGTTCACGGCAGGGGTGAACAGAATGATGACACGCTCGTTTTGATCCAGATCCGATTCGGCCCCGAAGGCCTCCGTGACCGTCGGGTGAATCGCCGTTTCGAACTCCGCGGCCATGCGGACCAGATCGAGGGGGGCGAATCCCCCGGAGGGGGCCTCTACATCCATGTAGATCAGTGCGTGGTCGGTGATGTGTCGGACCGTCGCCGTTACCTTCTCGAAATCGTTCTCCGGGTTCAGGACGTTGAACTCCCTCGATTCGCCGATCTGTGGAAGCCGAGCAGGGGCCGCGAGAGGAGGAGCCTCTGCCACGGCCGCCGGGGAGACCCCCGACACACCCCTTTCTTTGAGGGCCAATCCCTCCAGCTCTCTGAGCCTCCGATCAAAGGCCCACTGAAGGTCCCCACCAAAAATCGGGGAATCGCCCGTCAAACCCTCCGGCCCAGGAGTGGGACCCGGGGGCCCCTGCCGCAGAGGTTGGGAATCGTCGGCGGTCAGCCCCACAAACCCCACGTCGTAAACCCCCCCTCCCACCGTACCGGTGGTTTGGGGCACCACCAGATATTGGGATCCCGGTTCAGATGGAAAGCGGAGGCAGGAGAACCCCTGGCCGGCGTCGAGTATGGTGTCCTGGCCCACCGCCAACTCCAGAAACTGGTTCCCCTCCAAAACCTGGAGGGTCGCTGGGTCCGTGGCCAGGGCACCGATGTGGACCTTCAGCTCCACCCCTCGAGTCGGGAGGCAGGGAGGCACTTCCACCCTCAATTGAGTGGGGGAGGCAGATATTACCCGGCCTCTGATCCGAGAGAAGGTGACCACATCTTCGTCGGGGTTCGCGCTCAGGTTCCTCCCCTCCAAGCGAATGGTGTCGCCAGCTCGGACCGGGTCGACCGGGACCAGGGTCAGTACTGGGGAGTAGACGGCAGACGCTTCGAACTCCGCCGGCCCAGAAAGCATACCTTTCACCGAGGCCCTGACTCGATAGGCTCCCAGCTCCGGGCCGAGGGTCAGGCCGACAGACGCCGCACCCAGAGAATCCGTCAAGGTGGTGAGCTGGTCCAGTTCCGCACCCTCCCCTGCCACGACCTCCCAGCGGACTTTCACGCCAACCTCGCCACGGTTGTCCGAAAGGTCCTGGACGCGGACCTCCAGGGGAACAGGGAGGAGGGTTCCCGGCTCTCCAAACTGCGCATCGCCCTGAAGGATGAGGATTTCAAGGTTCGATGTGTCTGGTCCAGCCGGACCGTCGTCGCTGCAGGCGGCGAATAAAACCCCGATGGTCAGGAGGCCCAGAGCCTGGTTTGGTCTCATTCCGTTCAGCCGGTGGAAAGCTCGGGGATTGGTTGTCAGTCTCGCGAAAGGCGAGTGAGCTCCAGGAGGTCCAGGATCGGATTTCCGGTCAGAGCAGCCGCCCCGGTCCGGATCCGCCCCACGACATTGATCCGTTCCAGGGGGATCAGACCCTCTACCTCCGGTAAACGTTCCGGAGGCACAGCCACATAAACGAAAGAGCTCCCGGAGGTTGAAGTCCTTGCCAGGAGAAAGGGTTCACCCTCGTAGAAGTCCGTCCTGACCTTTTCGGCCCGCTCCAGAGAAACAAATTGGAGATCCCACGAGACCACTCGCCCCCGGTGGGCCGTCGGATCTGAGCCCACATCGCCGGGGGTCAGATCGGAAACGGAAGACACCTGGGTAGAATCAGTGACCTCTCCCAGCGGTGCCCACGTCCAAGCCTCGAGCTTGACCCGAACCCAGTTCCCTTCCCGGGCCACGATCTGCAATTCCACCCCGGGGTGAGCGCTGGCCAGCGTATCCCCATCCGGAACAGAAAGAAGAGGGGAGGCGTCGGAGCCACTTCGCCACCACTCTCCCTCCCCCCCCGAAGGCGCTGCTTCCGCAGGGGTTCCCGGAGTGGAGGACCCGGTTCGGACCTCCACCGACTCACCCCAGACCCAAGCATTTCTTCGCACCCGCTTCCACCCGGTGGTATCTCCCACTTCCCACAGGAGTGCGCCCTCGGAGAGCATGGCCACCACCTCTCCTCGTGGTTCGGCCCTCAGGTTCTCCGTGGGGGAAACCGCCACGGTCAGATCAAACCCATTTCGGTCGGTGGCCTGCAGCGATGGGAGCCACATCCAACCCTCCACCTGGACCATCACCCAGAGGTCGTCCCTCTCAACCACCGGGAACGTTGTTCCGCTGGGCAATCGGCCGATAATGGCTCCTCTCGGCTCAGCCCGGAGGTTCTCAGAGACCCGGAGGGTCGCCACGTCCTGCGCATGGATCGGAGGGCCAACCCCCGAGGCCAGCAGGGCCATCAGAGGGATGGGCAACACGTTCAGGGCTCTGACGAGATCCATTGAGGCCGCCATGGTGAAACGTAGGGGGTGGAAAGGGTGTTAAAAGGAACCACGGACCCCCGGAGACCGGGGTTCTGTTGGAATCTGCCGGGGGGCCAGGGGAACGTCAATTCCAGTCGTGGGTTCGGACCGGAGCTTTCCATCCCGTTGCCCAGCGCCCCTAGGCGTACCTAGCTTCTTTCATCCTGATTTTTAACCTACTGGGTGGCCGACCAGCGCCACCGGAACCAAGTCGATGATCTTTAGAAAAATGCTCCTCGCCTTTTGGGCCGTAGCATCCCTTTCTGTGCTTTTCCCGGGGGCGTTGATCGCCCAGGTCGTCCCCTCCCCTTATCGTTTCATCGAAAACCGGCAGGAGGCCGACCTCTTCGGCGGGTCCATGAGCCCTGGGACCGGCCGATTTGGGTTCGGTCCGGCACCGGGTCCTACCTGGGGGGCCCGCTACGGGGTGAATATCTCCGGACCCTTCGGGCTGGAGGGGGTGATCACGCATTTCCCTTCAACTCGGGATATGGTTGATCCGGGGCGAGCCGAGGGGGATCGGGTGATCGGGGAAATGTCCAGTCAACTCGTCCAGATCGACGCGCGCCTTCGGTTCTCCCTTACCGGAAATCGCACTTGGCATCGATTGGCACCCTTCGTCTTCACAGGAGGTGGCCTCATTTTCGATGTTTCGGATGACAACTCCGACGAGGAGCTGCTTCTCGCCGGAGACCGCTTCAGTTTCGGGACCTCCTTTGTCGGGCTCCTAGGCGGAGGCCTTCGATGGTACCTGTCGGACCGATTCGTGGCCCGGGGGGACATGTCCCTCTTTCTCTACCAGCTGAAAACCCCCCGGGGCTACAGTGACCCGGAGCGGGCTTTTCCAGGGGTGGACGAGAAGGAGTGGGTGAGCGGACCGTCCTTCACCCTGGGAATCGGTTTTCGGTTCTGAGCCCCCCTCCTACCCGACTGCGTCATGACCCAGTTCGAAAAACGAACGCCCGATTGGCTTTCGGCCCGACGGGCTGTGGCCCGCGTCCTGGCCAGGGCCCTTCCTCTCCCGGAAGAAGAGGTGCCATTAGACCAGGCCCTGGGGCGAGCCCTGTCCGCCGGGGTCCGAGCCAGGGCCCTTCTCCCGCCCTGGGACAACTCGGCCATGGATGGGTATGCGGTCCGTGCTTCGGACCTGGAGGGCGCTTCCCGGGCTTCCCCAAAGACCCTCGAAGTCGTTGGGGAGATCCGTGCCGGGGAGTTCGCGGTAAAGGCGCTGGAAAAAGGGCAGGCCCTTCGGATCATGACCGGCGCCCCGATCCCACCGGGATCGGACTCTGTGGTCCGGGTAGAAGACACCGACGCCGAGGAGACTCCTGAGCAGGTCAGGGTCTTCTCGACCAGGGATGCCCACCGGAATGTCCGGCCCGGTGGGCAGGACATGCAGGAGGGGGAAGAAGTCCTCGGTGTGGGGACATCCCTGGGAGCCGGGCAGATCGGTCTCCTTGCCGCTGCCGGAGCAAAGCGCGTACCCGTCCGCCGGCGACCCCGGGTGGCCATCCTCTCAAACGGGGACGAGCTCGCTGGCATCGACGATTTTTCTCGAGTTTTGGCAGGGAACGGGATCCCCGAAACCAACGCGCCCACCCTCCAGGCCGGGGTTACCTTGGCCGGCGGGGTCCCCATTTCCCTTGGGATCGCCCGAGATCGTGCACCGGACATCCTTCAACAAGTAGAGGAGGCACGGCACCAGGGAGCGGATGTCCTCTTTACCTCCGGGGGGGCCTCCATGGGCGAGAAAGACCTCTTCAAGCGCGTCCTTCTGGAGGCAGGTCTGGAGTTGGACTTCTGGCGGGTAAAGATGAGACCCGGGACACCCTTCAGCTTTGGGTTCCTCCCAGGCCAGGAGGAACGACGGATCGCGGTCTTTGGACTCCCGGGAAATCCTGCATCCAGCTTCGTGACCTTCCAGGTTCTGGGGCGCCCCTACCTCATGGCTCTTGCCGGCCACCGGAACGTCCATCGCCCTGCAATCCTGGCTGAGGCCGGGGAGGATTTTCTCTCCCCGTCCCACCTCACACACTTCTTCCGCGTCACATTCCACGGAGACCCGGCCCAACCGCGAGTGGTCCTTACGGGGCCACAGACTTCAGGCCTGGTCCGGGGCCAGGGTCTGGCTCAGGGGCTGGCGGTGGTCCCGGAAGGCACTGAGAAGATCCGGGAAGGTGAGGGGATCCGGGTCATGCTTCTGGACGATCTTGGGCTGGGCTTCGGGGGGGTTGGGTACCTGGAGGAATGAGCGGACTCGGGCAAGGAGGTCTGGGGAAGATGGGGCCGCCCGGCCGGGCCCCAGGAGCCTTGTACCGGATCTTCGTGGCCTTTTTTCTTCCCCTCCTCCTCACGACCTGTTCCATCCCTCGATGGCCGGTGAGCGGCCCCATGACCTCTCCCTTCGGTCTCAGGACCCGAGGCTTTTTCCCCGACCTGCACCGAGGGGTGGATATCGACGTCCCCACAGGGACCGAAGTCCGCGCCATGGTAAATGGGCGAGTCCGGTTTGCCGGAACCCAAAGGGGGTACGGCCGGGTCATCTGGCTCGATCACGCGGGGGAGGTACTGACGGTCTACGCCCACCTCTCCGCGATCAAGGTCCAGGTGGGGGAGGAGGTTCGAGGGGGCCAGGTCATCGGCATCAGCGGCCAGTCGGGAGACGTCACAGGCCCCCACCTCCACTTTGAAATCTGGCGCCACGGGAGGGAAGTCGATCCTGTCCCCCTCCTGGGCAGGTTTCCGGGTTGAGTTCTTGAAGCGGGAGAGGGGGCGCCACGAAGGGCACCCCCCAAGTCGACTCCTTGGCCGATCCTGCTTTCCCGCCCGTCAGTCCCCCGCCTTCAGGGCCCGGATCTCTTTGGCCAGGGCCGGCACAACCTCGAAAAGATCGCCGACAATCCCGTAGTCCGCCGTCTGGAAGATCGGAGCATCCGGGTCCTTGTTGACGGCCACGATGGTCCCGGACGTCCGCATTCCGGCCATGTGCTGGATCGCCCCGGAAATACCCACAGCAAAATAGAGCTTGGGGGCCACGGTCTTCCCGGTCTGTCCGACCTGCTCCGCATGGGGCCGCCAGTCTGCGTCAACGGCCGCCCGGCTCGCACCCAGAGCGGCATCGGAACCCAGAGCGTCCCGGAGGTCCTCCAGGACGTGCCAGTTCTCCGGACCTTTCATTCCCCGCCCACCGGAAACAACGATGGACGCTTCAGCTACGTCTTTCGTTCCTCCACCCGTGGGCTGGAACTCTTTGAGTCGGACCTTCCAAGCCGAAGGATCGACCCCCTCAGGAGCGAAAGTCTCTACTGACCCTGCCGCCGGGTTCTCTTTTGCCTGGAACACGTTGGGTCGAATGCTGACCAGAGCCGGGGAGGCCGAGAAGCTCACTGTGGAAAAAGCCTTCCCTGCGAAGACGGGTCGCTCGGCAACTACGGCACCGGCATCCACCTGGATCCCGGTGATGTCGGAGGCCAGGGGTACATCCAGGAGCGCAGCCACCCTGGGAGCCAAGTCCTTTCCCTGAGAGGTAGCCCCAAATACCACGGCTGCGTATCCGCCCGCCCTGACGGCGTCGGCCACGACCTGTGAATACCCTTCCGGATGGTATCCAGCCAGAGCGTCCATCTCAGCAACCCGGATCTTCCCGGCACCGAAGCGCCCCAGACCGGAAGCGTCGCCGGAAACCCCGGCTCCACCGATCAACAAGGCGTGGACCGAGCCCCCCAGTCCCCCGGCAACCTGAGCCGCCGTCGATACGACTTCGTTGGAGATTCCACGGATCTTCC
Source organism: uncultured bacterium (assembly GCA_965365235.1). Taxonomy (GTDB): domain Bacteria; phylum Gemmatimonadota; class Gemmatimonadetes; order Longimicrobiales; family Gaopeijiaceae; genus CBDUAX01. The sequence goes on along the minus strand of CBDUAX010000134.1, from coordinate 1,526 downwards.
CTTCCCTCTGTTCAACGACGGCAAGGACGTCGCCCATATCCACTTCCCTCTTTCTTTCTTGGTTTCGGTCAGGCTCTGGCTGCCAACGCCGCCGGTTCGGTAAAGAGTGGCGATACCAGCCGGATAGACAGGGTCCGCACCTAAAGGGCCTTGGCCTCTTCTCTCAACAACCGCACCAACTCGCCAACGGCATCGGCTCCTTCCCCAACGATGCGGCCGGCGGCGCGTTCGGGCGGATAGGAAAGCTTCTTCACCACCAGCCGTTCCTCCCCTCCCTGGGAATCCTTTTGCTCCAGGGGTTTTCTCTTGGCCGCCATGATCCCCTTCAGGGATGCATACCGGGGTTCGAACTTCCCTTTGGTCATGGTGACCACCGCTGGGAGGGCCATCTCGAGGATCTCGGCCCCACCTTCCACTTCCCTCCGGCAGGTGATGGTCCCGTCGCCCACCTCGAACTCCGAGGCCCCGGTGACACATGGAAGCCCCAGAAGGGTCGCGGCCATGGGACCCACCTGTTGCTGATCCTGGTCGGCTCCTTTCATGCCGAAGAGGATCAGGGAGGCATCCATCCCTTCCAACTCAGCCGCCAATCCTTTGGCCACGGCCAGTCCGTCGGCACCGGAACCTCCGCTGAGAAGGACGGCCCGATCGGCTCCCATGGCCAGCCCCTGACGGAGGGTTTCCTGAGTCTCCTCCCCACCCAGTGACAGGAGGATGACTTCACCGTCCCCCTTGGCCTCTTTGACCTGGAGGGCCGCTTCGATGGCGAACTCGTCATAGGGACTGATGATGAACTTGACCCCGTTGGGATCGATGGCCGTGCCGCTCTCTCCCACCCTGACCTTTGCCTCGGTGTCGGGGGTTCTCTTTACGCAGACTACGATGTTCAAGGTTCCGCTCCGTGACGGGCGATTGGGATTCGAAAAGGACAGGCCGGAATCTATTGTGGCCTGGGGTCTCCTTCAACCTGGGGAAGATCTGGTACTCCCGCCTGCGCCAAGCATTGGAGAGGCCGCCTCTGGGGTCCGGTTCCTCTCCCGTGCCCCGTCAGAGGGTCGAACCCAGGATCGTGAACCCGATGACCGCAACGGCCCCGGCGGTGAGGGCATAGGGGAGCTGGGTTCGGACGTGATCGATATGGTCCGTAGCAGCCGCCATTGAGGAGATAATGGTCGTGTCACTGATAGGGGAGGAATGATCACCGAAGACCCCGCCTGCCAGCGAGGCCGCCACGAAGGGAGCCAAGGGGAGCCCCATGGCTTCCGCCGCCGGGACAGCGATGGGAAGCATGATGGCGAAAGTCCCCCAGGACGACCCGATAGAAAAGGCGATCCCGGCACCCACCAGGAAGACCAGCGGCAGGAAGAGGGTCGGCGGAAGCACTCCTTGGGTGACCTGAGCGACGAAGCGGCCCGTCCCCAGCTCATTGGCCACATCTCCCAGGGCCAGCGCGAGGAAGAGGATCAGTGCCAAGGGCACCAGGCCCCCCGCCCCCTTCAACCCCGTCCGGGTCAACTCATCCACCG
>CBDUAX010000133.1:0-9671 GCA_965365235.1 uncultured bacterium | reverse complement strand
CGGAGAGCACCCTCCTGGCCCTGGCCGGAGGGGTCGGCGCCATTCTCCTGGCGTCGTGGAGCATGGATGCCCTCAGAGCCTCCATTCCACCCACGGTTCCAAGGACGGGGGACATCAAGCTGGATGGAGGGGTCCTCCTCTTCGCCCTCATCATCTCTCTCGTCACCGGACTCCTCTTCGGGCTCGCCCCGGCTCTCTCCGCATCCAGAACGAAGCTCACAGAAGCGTTGAAGAGCGGCGGTCCCTGGAAGGGCACCGGAAGGAAACTCTGGAATGCCCAGAATCTCTTTGTTGTCGGTCAATTTGCCCTGGGCCTGACCCTGGCACACACCGGACTGTTGCTGATGCAATCCCACACCTCCCTCCAGAGGGCGGAGCAGGGATTCGATGAAGAGCACACCCTTACCCTCGGTCTCACACTGGGAGGGGACCGTTACCTCGACGCGGAGGACCGCAAGGCGTTCTTCGACCAACTGTTCTCTCGCCTGGGCGCCATTCCAGGGCTCCGGGAAGCCGGAGCAGTGAGCAAGCTGCCTCTCCAGGGAGGGACCAACGGCAGGGTGTTCACAGAAGAGATGATCTCGGTAGACCCTGGAGGGAGAGGGGTCCTGACCGAAAACAGCACCGTGACAGGGGACTACTTCGGAGCCATGGGAATCCCTCTCCTGGCCGGGCGGACGCTGCAACCGGAGGATGACGATCCGGAGAGCCCTGGCGTCGTCATCAACCGAGCAGCGGCAGCCCGTTTCTGGCCGGACGAAGATCCGCTGGGAAAACGTCTCAGCTTCGGAGACGACCCACCCCGTTGGCTCACCGTCGTGGGAGTGGTCGGGGACGTACGGCAGTGGGGCCCTGGAGTGCCACCGCGGCCCGAAGCCTACATGGGGTACCTGGTGAACCCCCGGACCAGGATGTTCATCACCGTCGCCGGCGCCGGGGACCCCCGCGGTCTTTTCCGCCCGGTTCGGGATGCCGTGCTGGCTGTGGACCCCAATCAACCACTCTCTGAAATCCAGACCATGGGCGACATCCTGGAATCCCAACTCGCCGGGAGAGAATTCTACACCTTCCTCATCGGGCTCTTCTCGGTCCTGGCACTGGGCCTGGCCGCCGCTGGGGTCTATGGGGTCATCTCCTACTTCGTGGCGCAGCGGACCCGGGAGTTGGGGATCCGCGTGGCTCTGGGTGCGGGTCGTCGGGGGCTCATCCGCCTGGTGGTCAGGCGGGCCATCGTCTTGGTCCTGGCTGGGATCGGCTTCGGCCTTGTGGGCGTCGCCGTGGCCACCCTGACCATTTCGAGCCTGCTGTACGGGATCAGCCCCGTGGACCTTCCGACCCTGGCCGGCGGAATCACGATCCTATTGGCCGTGGGGACGGCTGCAGCACTTTTCCCGGGGTTCCGGGCTACCCGCCTCTCTCCAGTGGAGGCGCTGAGGACGGAGTGAGGGGGTTCACCTCCCTTTGAAATGGATGGAAAAAAACCCGGAAAGAAAAGCTCAGGGTTGTGTTCCAGGACGCTCTGAAACTTCTCGACCTTCCCCGTCGTCTTACCCCTTATTGAAAGACCCATCGCTGACTGAGGGGTGGAAGGATTTATCCGATGGCCGGCTCCAATCTCTTCACCGGTACGCTGGACCTCCTCATGCTTCAGACCCTCCGCTGGGGACCCAAGCACGGATACGCCATCGGGAAGTGGCTATCGGAGGCAACCAGCGGATCCGTGGCACTGGAGGAAAGTGCCCTCTATCCGGCCCTCCACCGCCTGGAGAAGAAGGGCCTCATCAAGGGCGGGTGGGGGCTGACGGACACCAGTCGCCGGGCCCGCTTCTACACCCTGACCAACAAGGGTAAGAAGACGCTGGAGAAGGAAACCGCCCGGTGGGAGGAGCACGCAGGGGCGGTCTTCGCGGTGTTGCGGCGGATGGAGGGGTGATCCCATGAAGCGCCTCTTTCGGGCCCGCGACTTCCAGCCCGACGCCAGACGGGACGTAAGGGAAGAGCTCCAGTCGCACCTGGAGCTGAAGGCGGAGGACCTGATGGCCCAGGGAATGCCGGAAGCAGAGGCATGGAAGGAAGCCCGGCGGTCCTTCGAAGAGATCGAGCGGGACGGGGCCCAGGCCACCTCCCACACCCGGGCACGCCTCCGAAGAAGAGGGATCCGGGATCGATTCGAGACCCTGATCCAGGATCTCCGGTACGCGGTCCGACGTTTGACGCGGGCTCCGGGGTTCACCGCCGCAGCCATCCTCTCCCTGGCCATCGGTATCGGGGCGAACACGGCGGTGTTCAGCGTGGTGAACACCCTCCTTCTCAAACCTCTTCCCTACCGGGCCCCCGACGAGCTGGTTCGCATCTACACCAGTCATCCCAACCTCTCTCCCTGGGGGAGCTCCGCGTACCCCGACTACCTCGATATGAAGGCCATGGACGGGGTCTTCTCCGATGTGGGGGTCTTCTACGATCTCCTGGCCCCTGTCACCCTGGGGGAGGCCCCCCGGATGACCATGATCGAGGCCATTTCCGCCTCCTTTCTCCCCATGCTCGGAGTGGAACCGGTTCTCGGGCGCGGGTTCCTTCCTGAGGAGGATCTGGAACCGGGGCAGAACAACGTAGCCCTCCTGGGATTCGGCTTCTGGAAGCGGGCCTTCGGAGGTGACCCAAACGTCCTGGGCCGAACGCTGCGGATCAGTGGAAGACCGTACACCATCGTAGGCGTGACGCCGGAGTCCTTCGGCTCCGGCATGATCAGCAGTCTAAAATCGGATGTTTTCGTGCCGGTGACCCAGGCCTCTCAGATCGAGGGAAGCAGGGCCGGGGGAAGCTACGGCAACCGGGGATACCGAACCTTCAACCTGGAAGCCCGGTTGTTACCCGGCGTGACTGTTGAGGAAGCCAGAGCCCGTCTCCAGGCGCTGGCCGCCAGCTTGCAGGAGAGCTACCCAGCCTCGAACCAGGACCGGAGCTTCAGGGTCCTTCCTGCCCGGGAGGTGAAGACCAGCCCCGAGCTGGACGGGGGGCTCCCCTTCGTCGCGGCCTTCCTTTTGGCAGTGGTGGGGATGGTCCTCCTCCTGGCCTGTACGAACCTGGCCAGTTTCCTTTTGGCTCAGGGTATCCGGAGGCAGAGAGAGATCGCCGTCAGGCTGGCTTTGGGCGCCCAGCGTGGCCGCTTGGTGAGACAACTCCTGTCCGAGACCGTCATTCTGGGCCTCCTCGGTGGAGGGGCCGGTCTCTTTCTGGCCATCTGGACCCTGGGTCTTGTCCAAGGGCTCCTCCCAGCTCTCCCCGGGGGGGTCACCCTGGAGATCGCCCTGGACTGGAGAGTCCTGACCTACACCCTTCTCCTTTCTGCTTGTGCCGGCATCCTTTTCGGATTGGCTCCGGCCCAACAGAGTACCCGGCCCGACATCACCCCCACGCTGAAGGGATCCAGCTCGAATCCGGGCAAGAGGCGGTTCAGGTTTTTGTCTGCGCTGGTGGGGCTGCAGATGGCGATATCCGTCATTCTCCTGGTAGGGGGAGGGCTCTTTGCCCGGGCGCTGCTGGTGGCTGAAAACACCGATCCGGGATTCTCGATCCAGGACGGAGGGGTGGCATGGCTGGACCTCGCCATGAGCGGAATCCCCCGGGAGGGATGGAGGAATGCAGAAGTCGATCTGGTGGATCGGCTCCTGGCCGATCCCGGCATCGAATCCGTGGCGACGGCGAGCCAGATCCCCTTGGCCCTCGGCAGTAGCTTTCAGCTCTTCACCCTACCCGGGGTTGAACCCCCGGCGGGAATGGAAGGACACCGGATCCACTACAGCCAGGTAGGCCCGAGTTTCTTCACGACCATGGAAATTCCCATTCTGGTGGGACGAGCTCTTTCCCCGGAGGACGTATCCGGAGCCGCCGATGTAGCCGTGGTGAGTGAGGAGATGGCCCGAAGCTTCTGGCCAGGGGAAGACCCGATCGGTAAACAGATCTTGCGGGGATCGGCCGAGCGGGCCGCCACAGTAGTTGGGGTGGCCCGGGACACGAAGGTAGAGCGTCTGGGGGAAGACCCCATCCCCTTCATCTATTTCGCCCGAGACCAGTACCCCACCAGCCAACTCCGGGTGGTAGCCAGGGGCCGGGGTGGTTCAAGCAACCTCGTCGCCACCCTCCAGAGGGTGATCCGGGAGGTGAATCCGAACTTCGCTGTTTTGGAGGTGAGGCCCATGGAGGATCACCTCTCCCTCCTCCTCTTCCCAGCCCGAGTGGCGGCCCTTCTCCTGGGCGCCTTTGGCAGCCTGGCCCTCTTCCTCGCCGCAATCGGCCTCTACGGAGCCGTCAACTTCTCCGTGTCCTCCAGAACCAGGGAGATCGGTATCCGAATGTCGCTGGGGGCCGACAGGTCTTCCGTCATCGGAAGTTTGATGAAGGGCGAGCTGAGGGTTGTCGCGCTGGGGGGCCTCCTGGGGTTGGTGGCCGCCTACGCCTTGGCCCGGGTGATCCAGGTCTTCCTCTATGGCATCGGTGCCGGAGATCCACTGACGTTTACCCTGGTGCCGGCCCTTCTGGGAGCCGTCGCCGCCGTGGCTGCTTTCGTCCCGGCCCAAAGAGCCACCGGGGTGAACCCAACGGAAGCGTTGCGGACCGAGTAGGAGGGCCCGGCCCAGGAGGTGATCCTTCCCTGGGCGGGAATCCCCCCCTGAAACCCTCATGATCCTTCCCTCGTAGGACACCTCAACGACTTAGGCCTAAGTGAGTCAGGTATCTACAGGGGACATACCATATGGCAGGCAATCTCTTCACCGGCACTCTTGAACTGCTCATCCTCCGGACGCTCCAAGGGGATCCCGTGCACGGGTATGGGATCGCTCGAGCCATCCGAGACCGGACGGAAGGCGTTCTCGACGTCGAACAGGGGGCCCTCTACCCGGCCCTCCACCGGCTGAACCGGAAGGGTTGGATCCGGGGGGAGTGGGGCGAGACCGAGACCGGTCGGAGAGCCCGTTTCTACTCCCTCACCCAAAAGGGGCAGCAGGCCCTGGAAAAGGAAACCGCCCGGTGGGACGAACATGCCCAGGCCGTTTATGCCGTGTTGAACGGGGGGGCGTGAACCATGAAACCCACCTACCGAGCCGGGAGCTATGACCCGGACCCGGAGCGGGACATCCGCGAAGAGACCGACGCCCACATCGCCATGGAGGCCGAAGCCCTCATGGCTCAGGGGCTGAACCGGCAGGCGGCGTTGAGGGAGGCCCGACGCCGCTTTGGAGATCGGGCCCGGCATGAAGGCCAAGCGAAGCGGGAGGCCTCGGCCCGGGAACGGGAGCTTCGCTGGCGAGACCGCTTCGACGCCCTGGGCCAGGACGTCCGCTATGCCTTCCGGCGCATGGGCCGGAGCCCCGGGTTCACCAGCATCGCCGTTCTTTCCCTGGCACTGGGGATCGGGGCCAACACCGCCATCTTCAGCCTGGTGAACGCCATCCTCCTCTCTGGCGTGCCCATGCGGGCGCCCCAGGAGCTGGTGGAGGTCTACACCAGCGAGGAGGCCCGAGCCGACGAGCCCGGCTATCCCTACAGCCTCTCCTCCGTGCCGGACCTCTTCGACCTCCGGGATCGTACGGACATCTTCAGCGGCGTCGGGGGATATGAGGGCTTCTTCAACCGCATCGAGACCGAAGACTCCGTGGAACCGGTCTGGGGAGAGATCGTCTCCTGGGACCTCTTTTCCATCCTGGGGATCACCCCGGAGGTGGGTCGGTTCTTCGTTCACGAAGAGGGACAGAGCTACGGCACCCATCCCGTCGTCGTCCTGGGCTACGATTTCTGGCAGAAGAAGTTCGGGGGCTCGCCGGAGATCATCGGCGGGTCCATCCGCATGGCGAACCGGGAGTGGACGGTCATCGGCGTGGCGCCCGAGGAGCTCCAGGGCTTTATGGCCCCGGGAATCGCCATGGATATGTTCGCCACCTACAAGATGCAGCCGGCCCTGAACTTCGAATCCAGCAGCGCATCTCACGAACAAAGGGATAGCCACAGCACCTTCATGAAGGCCCGGCTGGCTCCCGGTGTGACCGTAGAAGAGGCCCAGGCGGCCCTGGCGACCCTATCGGCTCGGAACCGGGGGGCCTATCCCGAGGCGTGGGAGGGGCGGGACTATAACGTCCTGCCTACCTCCGAAGTGGCCATTCATCCCATCGTGGATGGTCCCCTCATGGCCGTGGCCACCCTACTCCTGACGGTAGTGGCTCTGGTCCTCCTCATCGCCTGTACCAACCTGGCCGGCTTCCTCCTGGCTCGGGCCGCCGACCGACGGAAGGAGATTGCGGTCCGCCTGGCCATGGGGGCCCGGCGCTGGACGCTGATTCGGCAGCTCCTCACCGAGACGGTCATCCTCGGCCTCCTGGGCGGGGCCGCCGGCCTGGTCGTCGCGCATTGGACTCTCCAGGCCCTCATGAGCTTCCAGCCCCCCATCCCCATTCCCATCAACCTGGATGTGGGGCTGGACCGGACGGTCCTCCTCTTCGCCCTGGCCGTCTCCGGGGCCGCGGGTCTCTTCTTCGGACTCATCCCGGCTCTCCAGTCCACCAAACCCGATGTGGCCCCCACCCTGAAAGACGAGACGGGCACGGGCTCGGGCCGGAGGAAGCGGTTCACGTTGCGAAACGGCCTCATCGTCACCCAGGTGGCCATCTCCATGGTCCTCCTCCTTGGGGCCGGCCTCTTCCTCCGGAGCCTCCAAAGCGCCGGGAAGATCGACCTGGGGTTCGACATCCGGGAGGGCGGCATCGTCTGGATGATGGCCATGGGTGACGACATGAGCAGCCAGGAATTCCAGATCGCCACTCAAACCCTGGAGGAAAGAGCCCGGAACCTCCCTGGAATCAGTCAGGTGGGCTCAGCGGAGATGCTCCCCATCGGGATCAGCTACCAGGAAACCAACTTCGATATCCCCGGGGTGGAGCCCCCTTCCGGGGACGACCACCTGAGCATCGCCTTCAACCAGGTGTCGCCCTCCTACTTCGACGTGATGGGAATCTCGGTGGTCTCAGGCCGGGGGTTCCAGGAAACGGACCGGGCCGACGGGGAGTTCGTGGCCGTCGTCAGCGAGACCGCCGCACGCCGATATTGGCCCGGCGAGAGCCCCCTGGGCAAAACCATCGTCGCCGCCAATCGAGAGGCGACCTTCCGTGTGGTCGGAGTGGCGAAGGACACCAAGGTCTGGACGCTGGGTGAGGAGTACCGGCCCTATCTCTACTTCCCACAGGAGCAGTGGGGCGGCGAGAGCACCATCCTGGTGGCCTCGGGGAACCTCCAGGAGGCCCAGATCGTGGGTCAGCTCAGAGAGTTGGTCCGGGAGTTGGACTCCCCCTGGGGGTGTTCGGGGGCCTGGCTCTCATCCTGGCCACCACGGGGCTGTACGGAACGGTGGCCTACAGCGTGTCCAGGCGGAGCCGGGAGGTGGGGATCCGAATGTCCCTGGGGGCCGACGCCGGGAAGGTCGTAAGCATGGTCCTGAAGGGTGCCATGGGCCTGGTGGTCGTAGGGGCGATCCTGGGCTGGGCCGTGAGCCTGGGCCTGGCCCAGACCGTTCGGGTCTTCCTCTACGGGATCACGAGTCTGGACCCGGTGACCTTCCTTGGGGTGCCGCTGGTTCTGGGGGGAGTGGCGGTGCTGGCCGCCCTTATCCCGGCCCGGCGGGCCAGCCGGATCAACCCCGTTCGCGCATTGAAGTCCGAGTAGGGGATCGATCATGAAGAAGAGCTTCAGAAGTGGGGATTTTCAACCCGACCCTGCCCGGGACATCCGGGAGGAGATGGAAGCCCACATCGCCATGGAGGCCGAGGCCCTCATGGGGCAGGGGATGGCGGAAGGAGAGGCGTGGTCGGAGGCCCGGCGACTCTTCGGGGACCGGAGCCGGTTCGAGGGAGAGGCACGAATAGAAGCCTCGGCCCGGGAGCGAACCCTCCGGTGGCGAGACCGCCTCGACTCCCTGGTCCAGGATCTCCGCTTCGCTCTTCGGCGTTTGGGGAAGAACCCCGGATTCACCGCCATCGCCGTCCTCTCTCTCGCGTTGGGGATCGGAGCCAATACGGCCATCTTCAGCATCGTGAATGCCATCCTTTTGGGTGGCGTCCCCATGAGGGCCCCGGAGGAGCTGGTGGAGATCTACACCAGCGAGGCGGATCACGGATACCCCAACAGTGTGTCCTCCGTCCCGGACCTTTTGGACCTGAGGGAGCGCACCGACCTCTTCTCCGGAGTGGTGGGCTACGAGGGGTTCCTCTCCCGCTATGAGACCCTGGACACCACCGAGCCCATCATCGGGGAGCTCGTCACACACGATCTCTTCCAGGTCCTGGGAATCGAACCGGCGCTGGGACGGTTTTTCCTTCCCGAGGAGGGGGAGACGGTAGGGACCCATCCCGTGGTGGTGCTGGGCCACTCCTTCTGGGAGAGCCGCCTCGGCAGCGACCCGGGGATCCTGGGCCAGACGATCAGGGTCGGTGGGCAGCTCTTCACGGTCATCGGCGTAGCCCCGGAGGAGGTCCAGAGCTTCACGGCCCCGGGCATCGCCATGGACATGTGGGCGACGTACCAGATGGCCGACGCCTTCACCATCGACGGAGACGCATACGAGCTGGACGAGCGGGGAAATCACACCGTCTTCATCCGAGCCCGCCTCCTTCCCGGGGTTTCGGTGGAGGGGGTTAGGGCGGCCCTCGCTACCATGAGCGCCCAGAACGAGGCGGCCTATCCGGAGGATTGGCGGGGGAGGTCGTTCAATGTGATTCCGACCTCAGAGGTGTCCATCCACCCCATCGTGGATGGTCCATTGAAGGGTGTGGCGGCCCTCCTGCTTTCCGTGGTCGCCCTGGTGCTCCTCATCGCTTGTGTGAACCTGGCAGGGTTTCTTCTGGCCCGGGCCTCGGACCGGCGAAAGGAGATCGCTCTACGGTTGGCGCTGGGGGCCAAACGGTCCGCCCTGGTACGGCAGTTACTGGTGGAGACGCTGGTCCTGGGCCTGGCCGGTGGCCTCGCAGGGTTGGTGGTGGCTACCTGGGTTCTCCAGGCGTTGGTGAGCTTCAAGCCACCCATCCCCTTCCCCATCAACCTGGAGCTCGCCCTGGACGGATCGGTCCTCCTCTTCACCGGGCTGGTCTCGGCGGCAGCGGGTCTGTTCTTCGGCCTGATCCCAGCCCTCCAGTCCACCAACCCGGATGTGGCGCCCACCCTCAAGGACGAGGGCGGCGCGGTAACGGGCAACCGCAAGCGGCTCACCCTCCGAAACAGCCTTATCGTGACCCAGGTGGCCATCTCCATGGTGCTCCTCCTGGGAGCCGGCCTCTTCATCCGCAGCCTCTACTCGGCCCAGGATATGGACATCGGCTTCTCCGCACGGGATGGCGCCATCGCCTGGGTCTTCGTGGGAATAAGTGGTCTCGAGGAGGAGAACCGGGAGCTGATGATCCAGACCCTGGTGGACCGGGCCAGGGCGATCCCGGGAGTGGAGCGGGTGGCCACGGCGGAGATGATGCCCCTGGGGGTCGGACTACAGACCACTTCCTGGGAGATCCCAGGAGTGGAGCCCCCTGCCGGGCAGGACTACCTCAACATCCGTTACAACATGGTCTCGGAGTCCTACTTCGACGTCATGGGAATCTCCATGGTGGCCGGACGAGCCTTCTCCCTGGACGACCGGG
>CBDUAX010000132.1:0-9672 GCA_965365235.1 uncultured bacterium | reverse complement strand
AAAAAAAGGCCCCGCCGCGGGAGTTGCGGGCGGACCTCCTCCCGAAGGTTCAGTCCCCCCCGCCGACTTCGAATCTGGCGAACCGGGCCACCTCGATCTTCTCACCCGTCTTTGCAGAGGCGTCGGTGATGAGTTGCTCCACTGTCCGCTCCGTGTCCTTCACGAAGGGCTGCTTCAAGAGCGAGTTCTCTTCAAAGAACTTCCGAAGTTTCCCCTCTACGATCTTCTCTGCGATGTGCTCGGGTTTTCCTTCGTTCTTCACCTGCTCGAGGAAAACCTGCCGCTCCCTTTCGACGATTTCGGGGGCAATGTCCTCGGGCCGTACCGCCACGGGGTTGGACGCGGCGATGTGCATGGCGACGTCCCTGGCCAGGTCCAGGAAATCGTCGTTCTTCGCCACGAAGTCGGTCTCACAGTTCAGCTCCACCATTACTCCGACCTTTGCGCCGAAATGAAGGTAGCTGCCAATGGTACCCTCGTTCGCGGATTTTGCGGCACGCTTTGCAGCTTTTGCCGCGCCTTTGGCCCGAAGGAAGTCAATGGCGGCTTCCATTTCACCGTTCGTCTCCTGGAGGGCCTTCTTGCAATCCATCATACCGGCACCCGTTCGGTCCCGGAGGGCTTTTACGTCTTTGGCGGAGATGGTCATGATCCGTTCTCTTCTTGAAATCGCTGTTTGACTATGAAAAAGAGGCGGGAGCGAAGATGGGGAGCACCTGAGGAACCGTTCCTCCGCTCACCCTCCTCCTGCTGCCGCCTCCGGGCCCCAGGGCCAACCCCGGGGGATTCCCCCGTGCAGGGGGGGGTTCGAAGGAGACTACTTCCCGTCACCCTCCACGGCCTCGGGCGCCGGAGCCTCCACGGCTTCGGAAGCTTCAGCGGAATCAGAGGCCTCAACTTTGGCCTCGACCTTGCTTGGAGGGGCTTTCTTCGGAGCCTTCTTGGGCGCGGCGGCCTTCTTGGGCGCGGCAGCCTTTTTGGGTGCAGCGGCAGCCTTCTTTTCCTCAGTCGCCTCGGCGACGGGGGCATCGGCCTCCTCGGAGGGAGCCTCCATGGCGGCCTCTTGCTCGGGGGCCTCCGCTTCCGTAGCCTCACCGCCGTCCTCGTCACCCTTCACGTGCTGGGCGATGACCTCGGGCCGAGGCCGACGCTTCCTCCGGGGACGACGCTTCGCCGCGGGCCTCTGCTCCACTTCGGTGGTCTCACCTGTCTCGGTAGAGTAGGTGGTGGCCTCCAGTTCCTCCACACGGCGACGCTCTTCTTCCGGCACCTCTCGCTTGGCCGCCTCGACAGCGTCGGCCATCGCCTTCGTGATGAGGCCGACAGACCGGATCGCATCATCGTTCCCCGGAATCGGGAAGTCGATGAGGTCCGGATCGGCGTTGGTGTCGGTGATGGCAATGACGGGGATACCCAGCCGATGGGCTTCCTTGACGGCGATGGTTTCACGCCGAGCATCCACCACGAAGATCGCGCCGGGAAGCCGGGCCATCTCTTTCACGCCAGCAAAATACTTGTGCAGCTTCTCCCTTTCGCGATCGAGGAGGAGACGCTCTTTCTTCGTGTAGAATTCGAAGGCGTTCTCTTCCTGACCCCGCTCCAACTCCTTGAGGCGGCGAATCTGCTTCCGAATGGTCTGGAAGTTCGTGAGCATACCACCAAGCCACCGCTCGGTGACGTAGAGGGAACCCGATCGCTCGGCCTCCACCTCCACGATGCCACGGAGCTGACGTTTGGTGCAGACGAAGAGGACCCTGTCACCCTTCAGGACCACCTTACGGACAGCCTGCTGGGCCCGATTGAGCCGGTCCAGGGTCTTCCGGAGGTCGATAATGTGGATGCCGTTCCGTTCCGTGAAGATGAAATTCCTCATCTTCGGGTTCCAACGGCGGGTCTGGTGTCCGAAGTGGACCTGCCTCGAGCAATTCGTTCAGTTCAACCTGCTGCATGTCTGCGTCTGCGCCCGATTTTGAGATTACCGCTTGCTGAACTGGAAGCGTTTCCGTGCCTTGGGCCGGCCCGGCTTCTTCCGCTCAACCTTACGGGGGTCCCGGGTCAGTAGGCCCTTGGACCGGAGATTTGGCCGCTGTTCTTCATCATACGCCACCAGGGCCCTCGAAAGGCCCATGCGAATGGCATCTGCTTGGCCCGTCAACCCACCACCGTTCACCCGGACCTGGACGTCGAAGCGACCATCCATTTCCGTCACCTGGAGAGGTTCTTCCACTCTCATCTGGTGAGTCCTGCGGGGGAAGTACTCGGCCAAAGGCCGTCCATTGATGGTCCACTCGCCCTTGCCGGCACGAAGCAGGACCCTGGCGACTGCCGTCTTTCGTCGCCCGACGGTCTGGATCTTCTGGAGCTCCTCTGCAACCATGGAGATTTCCGCCTACCCTTTGATCTGGAGGGGCTGAGGGTTCTGACCCTGGTGGGGATGTTCAGCTCCGGCGTACACCCGAAGTTTTTCCCTCATGTGGCGCCCCAAGGAGTTCTTAGGAAGCATGCCCTTGACGGCCAGTTCAATGACCCGCTCGGGGTGCTTCTCCAGCATCCGCTTATAGGGAATGTGCTTTTCGCCGCCCATGTACCCGGAGTGCCGGAAGTAAGTCTTCTGTTCGGCCTTGTTCCCGGTCAACGCCACCTTCGATGCATTCACCACAACCACATGGTCGCCGGCATCGAGGTGAGGCGTATAGGTCGGTTTGTGTTTGCCACGGAGGATCTGGGCAACCTGGGTGGCAAGACGGCCAAGAACCATTCCCTCGGCGTCCACGAGCCACCACTGCCGCTCGATCTCGTTTTTCTTCGGAGTCAGGGTCTTCATCCGTCAAGCCCAAAAATAGCTAGTTCAAAACAGAGCTTTCTAAGCTATTTCTGGCGCAATTCAGTGTCAACCCGGGGGTGGGTGGGTTATTGCATGAAAGTTTCGAGGAATCTTGCTCGAGAAGCATGCCGGAGACGCAGAAGTGCCTTTTCTTTGATCTGCCGAACTCGTTCCCTGGTAATCCCCAGGAGCGCTCCGATCTCCTCCAGCGTCATGGGATCCTGGTCATCCAAGCCAAAATAGAGCCGAAGAATCTTCGCTTCTCGTTCCTTGAGTGTGGAAAGGGCGTCCTCTACGGTTTCCTTCAACGCTCGTTCGTAGGCCTCGTCTTCTGGCCCGGGGGAGTATTGGTCCGGAAGGTAGTCCAGGAGACGGTTGTCCTCGCCGGGGGTCACCGGCGCATCCAGGGAGAGATGCGACTGGGAAATTGCCAGCGTCCGCTCGACCTCTTCTCGGGAGATCTCCAATTCCTCGGCGATCTCCTCTACGGTGGGCTCCCGACCTAATTCCTGGAGGAGAGTGGAGCTCCGACGCCCAATCCGATGAAGGGCCCCGGCCCGGTTCAAGGGTACCCGAACGATTCGGCTCTGCTCGGCAAGAGCCTGGAGGATCGCCTGACGGATCCACCAGACCGCGTAGCTGATGAATTTGATGCCCTTGGTCTCATCGAACTTATGGGCCGCCCTGATCAGCCCCAGGTTACCCTCGTTGATGAGATCGGAAAGGGGGACACCCTGATTCTGGTACTTTTTCGCCACTGAGACCACGAAACGAAGGTTGGAGCGGACGAGCTTGTTGAGGGCTTCCTCTTCACCCTTGTGGATGGCCTCGGCCAGGCGCACCTCTTCGGCCCGGTCGATGAGCGGATACTGGCTGATCTCTTTGAGGTACTGGTCCAGGGACCCCTCGCGGAATTGTCCTCGCTTCGAGGGGAAACTCATTCCTCAGACCCTTTGGAGTGAAGATTCATGAAGCCGTTGTAGCCAGCGCCGCGGAGCGGAAACCGCGTCGGCCAATGTCGGAAGGTTGGAGGAAAAGCGCCCGCCCGAACGCTTACATCACATGGCCCTGTGCACATTGGGGAACGACCGCCCGGGAGTAAGCCTAGCTCCTGCAGGCCGGTTTCGGAATTAGAAGGGAACATAGTTCTTTTCGCAACACCGGTACCGGAATCCGGTCATCTGACCCTATGGCCTACACGGCCCCACCTAACCCGCTCGAAAAAACCCTTCCCCTCCTCGGGGGCGTCCAAGGAAAGGTATACAATCCAAGGGCGCCCTTGGATGTCGTCCCTGCCCACAAATCCCCAGTAGCGGGAGTCCTCACTGTTGTCACGGTTGTCACCGAGGACGAAGTACTCCTTTTCCGGAACAACCAGCGGGCCCCAGTGATCCCTGGAAGGGTAGTAGCGTCCGGAGGGCGAGGCGGCTACCAGATGGTCCGATTGCCACGCCATACTGGGGTGGACAGCGTCTCCCCGTCTATCCACGAATCGGGCGTAGGCTTCCGTCTGAGCTTGGCCATTCAGGTAGAGCGTCTTGTCGAGCATCTCCAGCGTGTCCCCAGGGACACCTACCACTCGTTTCACATAGTTTCGTTGGGGGTCATGGGGCGGTTGGAAGACCACGATGTCCCCGCGGCTCGGATCGCGGAACCCTGGGAACCTGATGTTCGTGGCAGGGACCTCGGCGCCAAAAACCAGCTTGTTCACAAGAAGGAAGTCCCCCACCCGGAGGGTCTTTTCCATGGAGGACGTCGGGATAGAGAAGGCCTCCAGTAGAAACACCCGGATTCCCACGAAGAGCACGAAAGTCAGGCCCGCAAAGCGGATCCAATCCCGTATGGTCCGGCGGAGTGCGCTTGGGGGCTTCATGAGTGCAGTCGAATGGCTTGGCCGATCTTACAGGCACGAGAAGGAGGAATCGAGGACCGCAGGGGACCGCGGGGCATACCCTGCGTAATCCACGAGAGTTCCCAGAAAATGGGTCTCTGAGGAGGGAAACCTCCGCTCACGATTTTTCCGCCATCCATCAGAACCAACCCAGAAGGAAAACGACAGCCACCAGAAACGCCATGAGAAGAGTGTAAAAGAACCACAACCGAACCAGGGAGAGGCCGGGATGAATTCGTTTCGCCAGGAGGGCGAGAAGCAAACCGGTCCCCGAGGCGGCGGCTACCCATACCACAGACAGGACAAACCAGGACCCCAGACCCAACGTCTCCTCCAGCTTTCCCATGCCGACGCACACCGGTAACCTTTAGTGTACGGCCGGCCCGTACCAAAACCCAATGGGCCCGGCATGAACCCAGGAAGGTACTCATGCCCCCCACCAAAGCTCAAATCCGTCCGGTCAGCCTCCTGATGCTCTTGATGGTCCTGGCTGGCTCGGCGGTGGTCCTCCGACAGCTCTCCCAGTTCTCAACAGACGGCCTGGGCGCCCCCGAAAACTGCGCTGGGTTGTCGGAAGAAGAATGTTTGGCGCGGGAGAAGGCAAGGCAGCAGGAGGGATCCGACCGTGGAGATCCCGTGGGTCAGGTTCCACCTACGAACACTGTCCTGAACGCCGCCGAGGTCTGCCAGGGCGTAGGGTACCTCTGCGCGGAGGTGGAGGCATCGGGGAGCGATACGATCCTTCGGTGGCCGGACGAAACCCCCTCCATCTTCGTCTGGATACCCCTTCCGGAGGGAGTTTCACCCCGGGCCGCCAGGGAGATGCAGAGGGCCGCTGTCAATGGGATTCGCGTCTGGCACGAGCACCCCTTCCCCCTCACCGTCAGCACTCGGACCGTGGCCGAGGATCCCGATATCACCGTGGAATGGAGGCGGTCCCTGGGCGAGAACCGGCTCGGCCGAGCCGAGGTGCGGTGGATCTCGCGAGGGGGGCGGATCACGGTCGAGATTCCGGCGCTCAGACTGGCCACGCACAATCCAGCCGATCCGACCCGGGAGGTTTTGCCGGAGCAGCTCCAACTCGTGGCGGCACACGAGATGGGTCACGCCCTCGGCCTACCCCACAGCGACGATCCCCAGGACGTCATGTATCCTCAGAACACGGCTTGGCGTCGGACCCAGCGGGATTTCCGGACCATGGAGGCCTTGTACCGGATGCCCAACGGAGCCGTGATCCGATAGGGTGCACCCCCCCATTGGCGGGCTACCAAACTCGATCGGTCATTCCTCCCGGATCAGGCCATACCGCTCGATCTTCTTATAGAGGTTCGACCGGGGCATATCGATGACACGGGCTGTCTCCGAGACGTTCCAGTCGTGTTCCCGAAGCTTCTGGAGCAGGAACGAACGCTCGGCCTGTTCCTTGAAGTCGGAGAAGGTGTCGGCCTGCAGGATCTCCGATCCCAGCCCCCCACCCCCGCTGCCCCCCGACACAAGGAACTCCACATCGTCCTCGCCTATGGTATCGCCGGAAGAGAGGATGAGAAGTCGCTCCACCGTGTTTCGGAGTTCCCGGACGTTCCCGGCCCACTCCAGACTCTGGAGCCGGTCCAGAGCCCCCTGGGATAGATCCCGGGGGGTGACTCGGTCGGTCTTTTCGAGCAAGCCCACGAAGTGCCTGACCAGCATGGGGATATCCTCCCGCCGGTCCCGGAGGGGGGGGACCTCGATGGGGACCACGTTCAAGCGGTAGTAGAGGTCTTCCCGGAAGTTCCCTTCTTTGATCTCCTGCTCCAGGTCCTTGTTCGTAGCGGCTACCACCCTCACATCCACCTGCACCGACTTTGAGCTTCCTACGCGGGTGACGACACCCTGCTCCAGCGCTCTCAGGACCTTCGCCTGGGCCGCCAGAGACATATCTCCCACTTCATCCAGGAATAGGGTCCCTCCGTCGGCCTGCTCGAACTTCCCGGCCCGATCCGCCACCGCCCCGGTGAAAGAGCCCTTCATGTGTCCGAAGAGCTCCGATTCAATGAGCTCGGACGGAATGGCGGCACAGTTCACCTCCACAAAGGGACCTTCCTTCCGCTCGGAAAGCCGATGGATGGCCCGGGCAACCAACTCCTTCCCGGTGCCGTTCTCCCCTGTTATGAGGACCCGGGCCTCAGCCGGACCGACCTTCTCCACCCTCTCCAGGACCTGTCGAATCTGAAAGGAGGACCCCACGATCTCGTGTCGGCTCTCGACCTCGGTCCGGAGGCGTTCGACACTCTCGGAAAGGCCCTTTACGGCCAGGGCGTTTCGGAGGGTGACCAGCAGGCGATCGGTATCCAGTGGCTTTTCAAGGAAGTCGAAGGCACCCTTTCGGGTGGCCTCCACGGCAGTATCGATGGTCCCATGGCCGCTGATCATGATCACCAATGCCTGGGAGTCCATCCCGCGGAGGTTTTCCAGGACCTCCAGGCCGTCCATCCCGGGCATCTTCACGTCCAGGAAGGTGAGGTCGGGTCGAGATTCTTCCACCATGGCCAAAGCCTGGGGCCCATCCCGGGCCACACGAACCGTGTGACCTTCGTACTCGAACACCTGTCGGAGTGCGTCGCCGATGGACTCTTCGTCGTCCACGATGAGGAGTCTGGCCATGGCTGAGGGCCCTCAGGGAGAGAAGGAGAGGATAAGGCTATCGGACAGAATGTAGGCCGACCTCAACCCCGCCGGAAGCGGGACCGGAAGGGCCTCTGGAGGCAGACCAGGACGATCAGCGCGGCCGATGCCCTGGAGAATGGCGGAGATCAAGCGGCGCGGAATGGGGATCCGATTGGCGTCGAGACCGTGGACGAGGAGGGCTGCCTCCTCCTCTTCGAACTCCATTAGTGAGCCCTTGAGGACCACATCAACGGTGTCGGGGAGAAAGCCCAGGACTCGCCCCAGATCTGGCAACTCCGGAAAAGCACCGAGGAATACCTCGGCGGAAACCTCGATGCGTCCCCCGTCCAACTCCACCGCCAGCTCTCGGATCCCCGTGGGGATCAGACCCGGGAGGGAATATCTCAGAACCGAGGTCAGTTCCCGGCTCCCCAACGCCAGCTGGCCGTCCCCGGTTTGTCTGAACTCCTGGACCCGACCCAGGACCGAGTCCGCCAGGGCCTGGCTCGGCTGGGCTTCTGGGGTCGGGTCATTCTCGGCCAGGCCAACCCACTCCCGAAGTTGGGGAACAAGGGTGGGGGCGAAAACCCAACATGCGGTTGCGATTCCCAGGAGAGCCAGAAGAAAGAGAAGCCTCCGAAGAACTCGACCAAGGAATCTCATGCTTGCCGGTCCCTTCTTCACCGCCCCGGAGGACCCTTGAGGGGAAAGGAAGACAGGATATCGTAGCGGGGACCGGATGCAGAGAGGTGGCTCTCCATCAGGTCCACCTTCCAGGCCTTCACCTGGGCCCGGAAGGTCATTCCAGCTGAAAGAGTATCCAGGCCTCTGAAAGCACCGGCGCCGTCGTCTCTGATGGCTCGTCCAAGGGTGAAATGTGGATGAAAAGCTCGGGTTTCCCTTTCGAAGCCGTGCTCAGAGAGGGCCCATTCCAGATCCTGCTTGAGACACCTCAAGGCTGGAGTAGGTTCGATGCCGACCCAGAGAACTCGGGGACGCCGGATGGTGGGAAAGGCTCCGAATCCGCGGATGTTCATGGGAAAGGTCCCGGTACCGGAAGCAACCCGCTGGATCACCTCCTCGATAACCTTGGTCTTCTTCGGCCGGACCTCTCCAAGGAACTTGAGCGTGAGATGGAATAGATCGGCCTTGACCCACCGAAACGGGTAGTCGGCATCCCGAAGCGGCTTGCCCGCCCGATGGATCTTCTCCCGTTCCTTCTTCGGGATGTTTATCGCGATAAAGAGCCGCATGAAACCCCTGTTTCAGGCTACCGGAACCCTGGGACCGGACGTCAACGAATCAACTCCACGAATCGCCTGCAGGACGTCCTCTTCGGTCGTGGCCCACCCAACGGAGAAGCGCACGGCTCCCTGGGCCTCCGTTCCGAGCATTCTGTGAACCCCTGGCGCGCAATTCAGGCCGTGCCGAACCAAGACTCCCCATTCCTGATCCAGAAGCCCTGCCAGCGTCGGGGGGTCCATCCGGTCTGAAACCACTGTAACGATCCCGAGGCCCTCAGGTGCCAGCGGCGAGAGCACTCGGATGCCCTGGAGAGAGTTGAGCCCCTCCCAGAGTACGGTCTTGAGCGCCATCTCGTTTCGGTGGACCGATTCGATTCCCATCTCCTCCAGTGCTTCAATTCCGGCCAGAAGGCCTGCCATCCCCGGCACGTTTCCCGATCCGGGCTCCAACCGGTCCGGGAAAGCAGCGGGCATTCGTGGATCCATTGAATCCCCTCCGGTTCCACCTGCCAGATGGGGGCGGATGGCCACTCCGCTTCGGACCCAGAGTCCACCGATTCCCTGAGGACCAAGGAGGCCTTTGTGTCCGGTGAATGCCACCAGATCCGCACCGGCCTCCGCCAGGTCGGGAAAGAAGTGGCCGCCCCACTGGGCGGCGTCCACCAACACCAGCGCTCCGTGCTGTCTCGCAACCGCACTCATCTCGGCCAGGGGCAACCGGGTCCCAAGAACGTTCGATGCGGCGTTCACCACCAGGAGTCTTGCGCCGTCCATCAAACGTCCGAGCTCCTCCATGTCCACGGTACCGTCCGGGGCCCCGGAGACACTTCGGGTCTTTACCCCCATCTCCGCTTCCAGGAGTGCGAGTGGGCGAAGCACCGCATTGTGATCATAGGCGGTGGTCACAACGACATCTCCCGTTCCCAAGAGTCCCCAGAGAGCCGCGTTGATCCCATGTGTAGCGTTGAGGGTAAGGGCAATCCTCCCGGGATCCTCAGGGAGCCCCAGCACCCTCGTCAGCGCCATTCGACAATGAAGGGCGATTCGGCCCGCCTCGAGGGCGAGGC
>CBDUAX010000131.1:0-9699 GCA_965365235.1 uncultured bacterium | reverse complement strand
GCTGGGGTTGCGCATCCCGGACATTGTGTTTATCGAACTTGACCCGGCGCTGGGCCACGTCCCAGAGCGGCAACGGGGTCACTCTGTTCATCCCGGCCACCGGCCTGATCCCCTCTCCACTTCGCACGGAGGGATCGGGTCCGGGCCAGGATCCCCAGTCCGAGGAAGAGGAGGCCAACGGAGCAGGCAACCCAGAGAATCAGGAGCGGTCGGTCCAACACCATCCAGATCGACGCGGTGCTCACCTGGAGCGTCAGCGGCTCCAAGGCCGCTATGGGGGCCCCCGGAGACAGGCCCGCGATAGCCGGTTCCGTCTCGGGCCGTAAGGCACTCCATACCGGCCAAAGAGCTGAGATGGCCATCCCCCCAAACCACACCCATCGGACCGGGCGGCGGTGACTCCGTATCAACCGCTCCAGACTCCAGGCAGCAGCAGCCCCAAAAGCCGCCACCAGGAAGGCGTATGCCATCCATGCGGAGATCATTCCTTCTCCTCCTCGCTCAGCCGTTCATCCACGAGGTCGCGGAGTCGCCGGAGCTGGTCTTCGGAAAGGCCCCGCTCGCTCAAGAGTTGCGCCATCAGGAGTTCCGGAGAGCCGGAAAAGAGCTTTCTGGTGATTCGCCGGACCGCGCTCTCCTGTGCTTTCTCTCTTTCCACCAGGGGCAGGTACCGGTGAGCCCGGCCTTCCGCCTGGTGTCCTACATGGCCTTTCTTTTCGAGAGTCCGCAGGATTGTGAGTACGGTGGTGTACGCGAGGTCGTCCGGGAGCCCTCGCTGTACTTCGGAGACGGTCCCCGAGCCCAGCTTCCAGAGGACGCTCATCACGTCCATCTCTCGGCTGGTCAGGACCACGGGATCCGAGCCGGATCGGGGTTCTACTATATCCATAGTAGGAAAACTTGGCTCCCGTTTGGGGAAATGTCAACTAGTTTTTTAGTTGTACGGGCCCAGGGGGGAAGCGTTACACCCTCAGGTGGGGGGCTGGAGAGATACGTGGAGGTGATCCGCCGTGCCGAAGTGCCGGAGGGTTCCGAAACCCATGGCCCGGAAATAGAGGCGCACCAGCCCGTTCCGCCACTCAGGCCGTCCTACGGTGCGAACGTCCACAGCGTAAACGTACCCGTCCTCCTGGGGGAGGTGAAGAGAAGCCTGATTTTGGGGCAAACCCCAGGCCGCATAGTCTTCCAGCGTGCGCCCGGTAGCCGTCAGGACTCCCTCGCGGTCCACCAGAAGAAGGGTACTGACCCCCACCCGGAGAATGGGGTTGAGACTCGTGTACGTATCCCGGATCTCAGCGGTCTTTACGTTCCCGCCGGAGATATACAGGAGTGTGAACAGGCAATAAGCGGCCACGAGGATTCCGGTTCCCTTCAGTAGGCTCTTGGGAACCCTTCCCTTCCCTCCGAGCTTGAGACTCACGGCCACGAGGTAGAGGACCAGGAGTAGGACCGTCGTCCCGGCCCCGGCCGCCAGAGAGGACCAGCACCCGAATCCGTGTGCCTCGAAAAGGAACACCGAGGCCCTGACCAGTGTGAAAAAGGGCAGAAACGCCAGTAGAACGAGAAGAGAACCCAGGCGAAGGAGTCGGCGGACGACCCCGCCCCGGCGGGCTTCTTCGTCCGGGCCCCCGGGCCGGTCCACGGGGGTGCCCCCCCCGGGGCCCTTGAGTTCGGAGATGTCGATCCGAAGAGAATCGGAGACCATGATCCTGGCAGCCTCTGTGCGTGTCGGAGGTCCGGTCCTTCCGGGCCTCCTTCCAGGGGCGTAGCCCCCTTCTCCATCTACGGAAATCAATTGGACAAGGTTCAGTGGATGCCCACACCGGACCCACCAAATGAGGTACCTTTGAGGCGCTCCCTGAGAAAAAACCAACCCATCGCCAACCGCGAGGCGAAACAATGAACGGTCGTCCACAACCATTCCCATGGGCTCTGGCCCTCCTTCTTGCAGGCTTCGGTTCTTTGGCGGCCCAGGAGCCTGCCTTCCGGTCCCCGGATGACCCCCTTCCCATTGATCCCGCAGTGGTGGTGGGGAGGTTGGACAACGGCCTCACCTACCTGGTCAGGGCCAACGACCGTCCGGAGAACCGAGCCGAGCTCCGCCTTGTGGTCAATGCCGGGTCCATTCTGGAGGAAGAAGACCAGCAGGGCCTGGCCCACATGGTGGAGCATATGGCCTTCAACGGCACCGCCAACTTCGAAAAACAGGAGTTGGTGAACTATCTAGAGTCCATCGGGATGGCCTTCGGGCCCGAGATCAACGCCTACACCTCCTTCGATGAGACCGTTTATATGCTCCAGATCCCTACCGACGATCCGGAGATTATGGCAACGGCCTTTCAGATCCTCGAAGATTGGGCCCATCAGGTCAGCTTCGAACCCGACGAGATCGACAAGGAACGGGGTGTGGTCGTAGAGGAATGGCGGCTGGGCCGGGGGGCTGGTGCCAGGATGCAGGACAAACAATTTCCTGTCCTCTTTCAGGGGTCCCGCTACGCCCAACGTCTCCCCATCGGGAAGGTCGAAGTCCTGGAGAGTTTCCCACCGGAAGCCCTGACCCGTTTCTACGAGGATTGGTATCGCCCCGACCTCATGGCCGTCATTGCAGTGGGAGACTTCGACGTAAAGGCCGTGGAAACGACCATCCGGGAGCACTTCTCCCGAATTCCCGTTCCAGAGAACCCGCGGCAGCGTGCCCTCTACCAGGTTCCTGAGCACCAGGAGACTCTCTTTGCGATCGCCTCCGACGCCGAAGCCACAAACAGTCAGGTGGCCCTTCTTTACAAACAACCTCTCGGAGAAGAAGGGACCCTCAACGCCTACCGCCAGAATCTGGTGGAGGGGCTGTACAACGGGATCTTGAACAACCGGCTCTTCGAGCTGACCCAACAGGCTGATCCCCCCTTCGCTTTCGGTGGCTCCGGCCAGGGACGGATGGTCCGGACCGGAGAGATCTACCAACTGGTGGCCATGGTTCCGGAAGGGGGGGTCGCCCGTGGGATGGAAGCCCTCTTGTCCGAGGCCGAGCGGGTGGGACGGCACGGCGTAACCGCCACCGAGTTGGAACGTCAGAAAGCGGACTTCCTCCGGGGTATGGAACAGGCCTACGCCGAGCGGGAGAATCGAGAGTCCAGCACGTATGCCGCCGAGTACATTCGGCACTTTCTGGAAGGGGAGTCGATCCCGGGAATCGAGTTCGAGTACCGGGCTGTGGAGGCCCTCTTGCCCACCATCACTCTGGAGGAGGTCAACCGGGTCGCGTCCACGTGGATGGTGGACCACAACCGGGTGGTGATGGTGAACTCCCCGGAGAAGGAGGGGCTCGCCATTCCCACCGAGTCGGAGCTGGCATCGATCTTCGAAACGGTGGTGGCTGCAGAGATCGCTCCGTACGAAGACACCGCCAGTGAAGAGCCCCTCCTGGCCAGCCAACCCTCCCCATCCCGGGTTGTGGAGGAGTCGGAGATCCCAGAGCTCGGGCTGACGATCTGGACCCTGGAAAACGGCGTCCGCGTCCTGATGAAGCCCACGGACTTCAAGGACGATGAAGTGCTTTTCCAGGCCTACAGTCCCGGCGGGTTTTCCCTGTCCGAGGAAGAAGATCACATGTCGGCATCCAATGCAGCCCAGGTGGTGGCTTTGGGGGGCGTCGGGGCCTTCAGCCAGGTGGACCTCGGGAAAAAGCTGGCTGGAAAGGCCGCGTCGGTCTCCCCCTCTATCGGTGAGCTTTCCGAGGGTCTTTCCGGGGCAGCCTCGCCCAAAGATCTGGAAACCCTATTCCAGCTCACCTACCTCTTTTTCACGGCCCCACGAATGGACTCTGTTGCCTTCCAGGCCATGCAGCAACAGATGAGCGCCTTCCTGGCCAACCGGAGCGCCGCTCCCGCCGCAGCCTTGCAGGACACCCTCACCGTGACCATGGCCCAAGGTCATCCTCGAGCCCGTCCCATCTCCATGGAACTGTTCCAGGAGATCGACCTGGAGAAGGCCTTCTCCTTCTACCAGGACCGGTTCGCCGATGCCAGCGACTTTTCCTTCGTTTTCGTGGGCGCATTCGAGCCCGAGGAGATGAAGCCCCTGGTGGAGACCTACCTGGGGGGGCTCCCCTCCTTGAATCGAGAGGAGAACTGGAGAGACCTGGACATCGATCCACCGACCGGTGTGATCCGGAAAGAGGTGAGAAAAGGGGTCGAACCCCAGAGCCAGACTCAGATCATCTTCACCGGGCCCTTCGACTATACGGCGGAGAACCGGCTGGGAATGAGGGTCATGACCGGCGCCCTGGAGATCCGGCTGCGTGAGCTGATCCGGGAGGAGCTTGGTGGGACCTACGGTGTGGGGGTGGCCGGGGGGTACGAGCGAGATCCAGAGGCGCGGCACACCGTCCGTATCTCCTTCGGTTCGGATCCGGAGCGGGGGGAAGAGCTGGTCGATGCGGTATTCTCCGAGTTGGAGACCTTAAAACTCGAGGGTCCCACCGCCGCGGAGGTTCAGGCCGTCACCGAACAGGAGCGCAGGAACCGGGAGACCAACCGGCAGGAGAACCGCTGGTGGTTGGCCCAGCTCCGGTTCGCAGACGAGCAGGGGTCGGATCCACGCTTTCTACTGGACGAGAGTCTCCTGGAGGGGGTCACGGCAGCCTCGATCCAGCGGGATGCCCAGCGGTACCTGAGAGCGGACAACTACGTGTTGATCACCCTCTTGCCCGAGGGGAGCCGTTAGCCAGCCCTTACCGGTGGAGGCCCTCGGAGCCCGCAGGGCCTCCACCCGGAGAAATCGAGCGCACAACCAAACCTCAGAACAGCTTCCCGGCCATGGAGGGGACCTTGTCGGTCCGGGTGCCGATCTTCATGTGGGTTGAGAGGCGGACGATTCCCTCCTCATGAAGGGTCTCGATGGTGGTTCTGATGGCATCCAGAACCGCTGACACCTCCCCTTCCATGTTCGAGCCGTTTGCGTGGAGGGTGATGTTCAACCCCGAAGCTCCCAGAAGCTCATGGGCTCGCATCACTTCCTTCCTAACGGAAACCCCCTCGCCGATGGGGATGATCTGGACTTCCACGATGGCAAACATCTACTCCTCCTGAGTCCCCTCTTCGGATAGTCAACCGGGCCACTCTGGGGCACCTCACTCCAAAAAAACCTCGAGGGGCGGCACGCTGCCGATCCTCGCCGCTCATAGTACCTTGAGAGGTCCCAGGAAGGGAGGGGTTCTTTGGGCGTCTCCTCTCACTGGCTCCCAGGTCGAGCCCGCGCCACCCCCTTTCGCCGACCTTTTGCTTTGACCGGGGGTGGGCCGAAACTCATCGAGGTCTCTCATGGTTGTTCAGTGTGCCGTTTGTGGGAGCCACCTCTGCCGAGGCGGGAACCGGGACGCAGGCCCAGAGTTCTGCCCGATGCATGCCGACTTTCCCAAACTGGAAACGCTGTATGATGACCCCCTCTCCTTGAGGCTCCTCAAAAACGCCGCCCTCATCGAAGCACGGGGGTACGGACGGTGGACCCGGCTGAGAGAGGTAGCCGAATTCGCTCGTATTTTGGGGTTCCGCCGCGTGGGGATCGGATCCTCCCCTGACCTGGCCGAGGCGGCAGGTGGGGTGGCCAGTCTGCTGAATACCTATGGTCTGGGAGCCATCGTGGCCGAACCCCGAGGGACCTTCGATCCCGAGGGCCAGGCGGACTTCCTCAATCGGGAAGGCACTGAGCTCAATATCGTTGCCGGAATGGGCGTCGCGGCCGAGGCCGTGTTTCTGAAGACGTGCCATTCCCCCAGCACCGTGCTCTTCGCTCGTGACCGGCGGCTCTACCACAACCCTGCCGCGGCCCTCTATACGAGCCGCAGCTACCTCCAGGATTCCTTGCACGGTCACTGGCCGTCGGCGAACCGGCCCGCTCCATCGATGGGCCTTGAAGGGCTGAAGGGGCTGATTTCCGAATCGCCCCCCGAAGGAGAGGAGCTGCCACCCTCACGGCTGGAGGAGGTCATGTCGGTAGCCCACCGGTTGGGGGCTTCCCACCTGGGGATCAGCTTCTGCGTAGGGTTCAAAGAGGAAGCCAAGACTCTGGCCAAGATCCTGGAAATAAACGATTTCAAGGTGTCTTCAGCCTGCTGCAAAACCGGTGCAACGCCCAAGGAGGAGGTCGGGATCAAGGACGAGGAGAAGATCCGCCCCGGGCGCCCGGAGATGATCTGCAACCCCGTGGCACAGGCGGAGCTGCTCAACCGGGACCGGATCGACTTCGGCCTGGTCCTGGGCCAGTGCGTGGGACACGACGCCGCCACCTTCCGTCACCTGGATGCCCCGGCTGTCTGCCTGGTCGCCAAAGACAGGGTCCTGGCCCACAACCCGTTGGCCGCCCTCAGCTCCTGAGCCTTCCAAACGGAGAGGCGCTGCCCAATGGAGACGACACTCCCACCCCTGAAACCCATCGGATGGGTGGATAACGGGCTCCCAATGGGGACGTCCATGGACACTCTCAAAGCTTCAGAATCCAGTGTGGTCCTGGACCCCGGGTATGCCGAGGGGCTCGACGGGTTGGAGGGGGAACCCCGTATCGTGGTGGTCTTCCACTTTCATCTCTCTAGCGGTTTCGACCTCCGCCAGCACCCTCGGGGGGATGAATCCCGGCCAAAACGGGGGGTTTTTGCTCTGAGAAGCCCCAGACGGCCCAACCCCATTGGGGTTACCGAGGTGGAGCTTCTCGAGATCCAGGGAAACAGACTGAGGGTAAGGGGGCTGGACGCCGTGGATGGCACCCCGGTTCTGGACCTGAAACCGGCCTAAGGGGCTGCTGAGAAAAAATTGGAGGGGGAGGAGGGACTGAAAACTAGCGACCTACAGGCGTGCGGGAGCGGCCGGTCCCCCCTACCCAGGGAGGGTGGAGCAGAGCCGAATGACGGCTCCAATCCTCTTCCTGGTCCGGTTTCTTACCATACCACGACGGCCATGCTGTCCTCCCCAAGATGGACCACCCGTTCTGTGGGGGAGCATCGACCAAACAGATGTTCTCCTTGATCAACCCGGCAATTCCTGCCGGGTTGGCCAAAGGCCGGGACCCCACCACCACCCTTCCCTGAAGACCCTCAACCGCTAGCCGCCGGCTCCCTGCGGAAGGACGCCCACACGAAAGCGGGTTGGGAAGTCCCCGGACCGGTACAAACGCTGTGTCGCCGGAACGAAGTCGGACGCATCTGCGAGGTAGATGTTGTCCACATAGGTCTGAGGATTGCGATCCACCAGGGGGAACCAGCTGTTCTGGACCTGAAACATGATCCTGTGGCCAGCCTTGAACGTGTGGAGGACATCCTGGAGTGGGAGGTCCACCCGGGTGGGCTGGTTGGGCGCGAAGGGCTCAGGGAACTCGTGGGAGTTCCGGAAACGGCCCCGGATGACCTCACTTCGGACCA
This sequence comes from uncultured bacterium, assembly GCA_965365235.1. GTDB lineage: Bacteria > Gemmatimonadota > Gemmatimonadetes > Longimicrobiales > Gaopeijiaceae > CBDUAX01. The sequence goes on along the minus strand of CBDUAX010000131.1, from coordinate 2,291 downwards.
TCATCTGTGCACCTCCGGCCCGCATCCCTCGGGCGAACGCCGGATGCGGGGGGTCCTGAGCGTTCGGCGGCAGAACATCCACCAACTTCACGATCCAATCCGAGTCCGTTCCTGAGGTCGAAACCCAGAGCTCAGCAACAATAGGCCCCACCAGGGTCACATCCTCCTCCAGGACCTCGCTCTGGTACACCACCACGTCGGGGCGTCGAGAAGCGAACCGCTGGTCGTCGGTCATGTACTCCCGGGTCATGCCGATGGCGATGTCCTGAGTGTAGGGGACTGGCCTGGCGGGATCCCTCACCCACTCGTCGAAAGGCGGGGCTCCGGGCTCGGGCCGGGAGAAGGTCAGAGAGCCCTCTGGACCTGGAAAGAGGAAGGCCTCTTCCGCATCCGCCGGAGGCCAATCCTGAAAGGTCCGCCATTGGTTGGCCCCCGTCTCGAAGACGTAGGCCTCAGGGAGCCCCATCTCCCCTTCGTCCTTAAGAAAAAAGTTGAAGAACGCCGCCTCGATGGTCTCCCGGTAGAAGTCGGCTGTCGGCGATCCGAAGTAGGCATTCCCGAGGTAGGTGCCGTCGTCCCGGGCCCACCCGCCATGCCGCCAGGGACCCATGACCAGCGTGTTGAATACACCGGGGTTTTTCTCCTCCACACTCCGGTAGATGTTCAATGGCCCGTATAGATCCTCGGCATCGTACCAGCCCCCTACCGTCATGACTGCAGGGGCCACGTTGTTCAGATGGGGGATGAGGTTCCGTCGCTGCCAGAAATCATCATAGTTGGGGTGGGCTATAATGCTGTCCCAAAAGGGGATATCATTATTCAGATGAAGTCGATTCGCATTCCCCATGGGGCCCATCTCAAGAAAGAAGGAGTACCCGTCGGGCGTGCCATGATCGAATCGAGGGTTCCTACGGGTGGTGGGCTCGGGCCGGGGGACGCCGAACGAGCTGAGGAAGTTGAAGGCGTGGGGAAGAAAGAAGGCCCCGTGGTGGTGGAAGTCGTCGTACCACCAGTCGGCGATTGGGGCCTGGGGCGACACGGCCCGAAGGGCTGGGTGGGCGTCCACCATGCTGGCAGCCGCGTAGAATCCCGGGTATGAGATTCCCCAGCTTCCGACCCGGCCGTTGTGGTTTTCCACGTTCTGAAGAAGCCACTCGATGGTGTCGTATGCGTCGGTGCTCTCGTCGATGTCTTCGGGCCCCGACTTCTCCGGGAGATGAGGGGTCATGTTCTTGAAGGTCCCCTCCGACATATAGGTCCCGCGCACATCCTGGAGAACGAAGATGAAGCCACCCTTTGTGAGCACATCACTCGGCCCAAGGATGGCAGGAAACGAGTTCTCCCCGTAGGGCGCCACGCTGTATGGAGTCCGCTTCATGAGGAAGGGATAGGTCCGTCCCTTGTCCTTGGGTGAAAAGATCGCCGTAAAGAGCTCGGCCCCATCTCGCATGGGAATCCGTACTTCCTCCTTGTCGTAGTTCTCCCGAATGAATGCAGCTAGATCGTCTCCGCCGAGATTCGGCCCCACGGTACAGGCCCAGAGGGCGGTGACCGTCAGCGAGAGGAGAAACAGACGGGAACGGCGCAAAGAACCCCGGATCATGGCCCAAACTCCATGCTGTTGAAGGTGTCCCTGGAAGGGGGTGGAAACCTCAAAAGAAACTCCCCTTCCCCCCACCGCAATGGCACCCGCCGGGAGCCACCGATAGATTCGCAGCCTGACTTTCTCTCCCTACCACGGAGGTATGAATATGGCATGCCCCTTCCCTGCCTTGGCCGGCCGCTGGGCCGGCATGGCGATCTTCGGGCTGACCGTCCTTTCGTTGAGCTCTGCGGGCTTGAGGCCGGTGTCTGCCCAGAGCACCGGAGAAATCCAGTCGGCGCTGGGACAGTTGGAGTTCAGGCAGATCGGCCCCGCCAACATGGGCGGGCGGGTCTCGGCCATCGTCGGGATCCCCGGAGACCCCTCCACCTACTGGGTGGGCGGGGCGGACGGAGGTGTTTGGAAGACCACGAATGGCGGCGTGACCTTCGCGGGCCAGTGGCAGAATGAGGAGGCCTATTCAGTAGGATCCCTCACGGTGGCGCCCTCTGACCGGAACGTGATCTGGTTGGGCTCGGGGGAAGCCGATCCTCGCAACTCCGTTTCCTATGGCCTCGGCGTCTGGCGTTCCACAGATGGCGGAGACAGCTGGACGCATCTGGGCCTCGAAAGGACAGAGCGGATCAAACGAATTGTCGTGGATCCCCGGGATCCGCGCGCCGCCCCTCGCGTCGACGTCGACCCGGCG
>CBDUAX010000130.1:0-9702 GCA_965365235.1 uncultured bacterium | reverse complement strand
CCTCCCGGGGATCGAAAGAGGTTCTCCTGACCAGATCGTTCGAGGAGGCATACCGGGCCGAGAACCGGATGGCTGTCCGTTCACTGGCCTGCCAGCTGCTACTGGCGTTGAAGGCGAGCTCCGTACTCCCGGTCTCCTCCCAGAACTGTCGAAAATTCAGATCCCCGGAGAGGAACTGCCGGGCCCAATTGTAGTTGACCGCTCCCGTCAGAGCTTTGTGTTCCCCACTCCACCAGTCCATGGCCACCGTGGCATCCCAGTACTGGCTGGCGGCCCAGTAGAATCCGATGTTGGAGATCCGTCTGGAGTACCCGCTGGAGGTGCGGACGATGTCGTTGACGCTGAAGGTGGGCGTGAGAATTCCCGAGGCTCGCCCCTGCTCGGTGCTCTGGGCAATGAAAGGCAGCCACAGGACAGGGACGTCGGCGAAATAGAGCCGTACCGGACGCGCCACCAGGATATTGTTGCCTACGATCTTGATGTTGTCGGAGGCGAAGTGGTAGTGGGGCTCCTCCTCTTCACAGGAGGTGAACATGATGTCGTGCCCGAACACCGCATCCTCACCCACCATGAGTTGCTCGCCCCGAAGGTTCCAGTCACCCCCAGCCGTATAACGAGTTCGCGCTTCGGTGGCCGTGCCGCGGCTCTCCTTCAAAACGAAAACGATTCGAGAGCTCGTAACGGGGTCTCCCTCTGGGGGTTGGTAGATGGCCTCAGACCCTCGGGACCAGACCTTCCCCTGCTCGTCACTGTAGATCAAAGCAGAGTCTGCGGTCAGCTCCTCCCCGTCCCGGATCAACCGTGCCCGTGACTCCGGGGTTCCGCGGAGGACCAACTGCTTGGTCTGGGCCCCAAACTCGGCCCCCACAGAGGCGTATTCCGTCAGGGCGTAGCCTTCCAGCTGGCTCAAGGCGGTCATGATGGAGTCTCCTCCGCCAAGCCCTGCCGATCCCCTTCCCTGTCGATTTCGTGTCCCGGGCCTCCCCGATAGACGTGCTTCGCGCTCAGCCAGCGCCGAATCGGAGAGGAGGGAGTCCGGTGTGTACCAGGTCGAATCGATTCCGGGGGCCCGAGCGAGTCCCTTCAACTGCTCGAAGATCCGGAGTCTGGTGGAATCCACCTGGGTCGCAGGCGGCGGTTCCTGGGTAAGGGCAGCGTGGGGAAGGATCGCAGAGAGGGCCCAGAGAGCGGTTTGAACCAAAACCGCCCTCGGGAGGAAACTGGTCATGACCCGTCCTCAGGGTCTTGAGGTCCCTGGGGAGGTCCCTGGGGACCAGCCGCCGGCCCTTCACCGGTTACGGAGGTGGGCGGACCGTCCTGAGGTTCGGGGCCCTTTGGTTCATCCACTGGAGCCGGAGGTCGGGGGGTCGGATCTTCCTCTTTCTCCCCGGCACGTTTCCTGGCCCAGATGAGCCTAGAGAGATAGATACTGAACTCATAGAGGAAGAAGAGAGGCACCATCAACATGACGGTGAGGGTGATGACGTCCCCCGGAGTCAGAAATGATGCGGCTATGGTGATGGCTACGATGGCGTGCCGGCGTTTCGATCGGAGGAACTCCGGCGTCACCAGACCCAGGGCCGAAAGGATCATGACCACCACAGGCAACTCGAAGATGATCCCGAAACCAAGTAGGATTTTGGTGATGAGGGCCAGGGTTTTTCCAATTTCGTACTCGGCCCTCATGAGACCGCCTTCGAAGGTCTGGAAGAAGACGATGCTCACGGGAAGGGCCACGAAGTACGCCAGCGCTACGCCCGCGCAAAAGAGCAGCATGCCCAGATAGAGGGCCGGGATGATGGCCCGTTTCTCGTGTTTCTCCAGGGCTGGAGAAAGAAACGACCAGATCTGGTAGACGATGATCGGGAACGCGAGGATGATGCCGACCACCACCGAAAGTTTCAGGGTAATGAAGAAGGGGTCGGCGGGCGAAAGATAGATGAGGTCGAAGTCGGGGTCGTCGGTCGCCGCCCGAATGGGCTCGATGAGTAGCTGGAGAACGTCGAAGTACCGAATCAGGAGAAATCCGATAACCGCACCTACCACCACCGCCAGGATGCTCCAGAGGATACGCCACCGGAGTTCCTCTAGATGGTCCAGGAAGGGCATCTCTCCACGACGCCGCGCAAGATCCCCCAAATCACCCTTCATTCGGCCCGTTTGTTCAGAGTCCTAGCTCCGCCTGTTCCCGTGCCTGGGCTTCCAGACGCTGCCGAGAATTGAGATCGTCCACAAAGTCTTGGAACTCTTCGATGTCCTGGAAGTTCCGGTAAACCGAAGCGAAGCGGACATAGGCTACCCGGTCCATGGGCTTGAGGCGATCCATGACCAGCTCCCCAAGGAGGGAGCTGGCCACCTCCACCCCCGCCTGACGCGAGAGCTCTTCTTCGATCTCATCCGCCAACGCTTCGATCTCGGAGGCTGAGACCGGCCGTTTGGCGCAGGCAATCCTCAAACTCCGGGTGAGCTTCTCCCGATCGAACTCTTCGGCGGATCCATCCCGTTTCAAAACCTGGATGGATCGGGCTTCCACGTACTCGTAGGTGGTGAAACGCCCCCCACACCCAAGACACTCGCGTCGACGGCGGACAGCCCGGCCCCCTCGACTGGTCCGGGTGTCAACGACCCGGTTTTCTGTGTCGTCGCATTCTGGGCAACGCATGAGCCGTTTGAGTTTCCAGGAAGCACAAAACCGGCCCCAGGAAAAGGGCCGGAATCAAGAGACCCCGTATCAGGAGATCTCGTCCAGCCGGTCCTGAGCCAGGACAGCTGCGTCTGAGTTCGGGTAGCTGTTGACCACCAAGCGCAGGTATTCCCGAGCATCTCCCAATTCGTCGAGCTCGATATAGATCACGCCGACCCGGTAGAGGGCATCGGGGACCTTCTGGGCGGTGGGGTAGAGCTCCCTGACGATGAGGAACGACTGGATGGCCTCATCGAGGCGGTTCTCCTGGTACAGGAGGTCAGCCAGATAGTACTGAGCCTCTGGAGCCAGGGGATCGTTGGGGTGGTCCTCTTTGAGCTGTTGGAAGGCCCTTCGAGCCGTCGTAATGTTCCCCTGGTTGAAGGCCCGCACACCTGCGTTGAAGGTCCCCAGCGCGGCTTCAGAGTTGGTCGTCGGCGGTCCCCGGGAAAAATCCGGATCCATGACCTGCCCCGGGTCCGTGTCGGTTCGAACCGGGGGGAGAGACGAGCCGCCTCGGCTTTCCAGGATATCCCTCAGCATGGTCAGCGCCCGAAGGTTTTGCCCTGTCAGCTCCTCCAGGGTGATGAGCTGTTGCTCGATCTCTCGCAGGCGCCGGAGGATCTCTCCCCTGGACTCGAAAAGGGCATCTGACTGACCCCGAAGGGTATCCTGCACAGCCATGTTGAGACCCTCGATCTCGCCGAAGGTGGACTCTTGCTGGGCAGCCAGAGCCGCAATCGTGTCCTGGAGATCCCTGAGGTCTCGCTTGGTAGCGCACCCGGAAAGGAGAAGCGGAAGCGCGATAAGGACCAGCCAGGAACTCCCTCGACCCCGGGGCCCGGGTTTGGACCCGGAGCCCCGAAGCCGGGAAGGAATGGAATTCAGCATTCGCCTACGGAGTCTGTCCCGGGTTGATATCATTCTGCCCGGCGGTGATCACGAATTCGGCCCGGCGGTTCTGAGCCCAGGCGTTTTCGTTGCTCCCCATGGAAGCGGGCCGTTCTTCCCCATAGGAGATGATGGAAAAACGACCGGCATCCAGGCCGAAGTTGGTAAAGAAATCTACCACGGCCTGAGCCCTTCTGTTCCCCAAAGCGATGTTGTACTCGTTGGAGCCACGCTCGTCGGCATGTCCAGCGACCTGAAGCCGGACCCTCGGGCTGTTCCTCAAGATCTCGACCTTGCTCCGAAGCGCCCGCTCGGCGTCGGGCCGGATCTCGGCCATGTCGTAGTCGAAGAAGACCTTGGCCGTCAGAGCTTCTCGGGCGGCCTCCAGGGCACGGGCGGCCGCTTCGGCGGCCCGACGGGCCTCCTCGGCCCTGCGTGCCTCTTCGGCCCTGCGTGCCTCTTCAGCGGCGATGGAATCGCGCCGACGCTGTTCCAGTTCCTCAGCGGTGGGCCCGGTGGGAGCCGGCGGCGGCGGTGGATCCTGGCTGCATGCGCCCACGATGAGGGTAGCAGCCAGTGCAGTAACGACGAAGCTACGGTATGTCATCCCAACTCCCAGTTGAAAAACAAATGTTCCAAGCATGCGCCATGGCGAACCAACACCACGGAATCTAAGCTCAGCCCGGCCTGGTCGGAACCGAGCACACCCACACGCATATACCAAAAAATACCCAAAAGCGCAATGTCTATCGCCCCCCTGGGATCAGGGCAGGGGACCAATCCGGATTCTTCGGCCGGATCCCGGTGGCCAGGGCCCTGATCTTGCCCGACTCCGTGTCCACCACGAAAAGGCCAAATCCGTAACTCCGTTCCGCAGAAAAGACGATGTGCCGACCATCGGGGGCCCAACTCGGATTCTCATTGTTTCCCTCCCCGGTGAGAATCGTCACACTGGCCCCCCGTTCCTCCACATCCGCAATGAAGATGTGAAACCGGCCGTAGCGCCCGAGCTTTCCATGGAAGGCAACCCTCTCCTCGAGGGGAGACCAATCCGGGGAGGTAAAATACCCCGTGCCGCCATATTCATAGGGGGAGATCAACTCGGCGTCATCTCCGTCTGCGTCCATGACATAGATCTGCGGGACGCTCTGCCCCAGCCGGTTGGATTGGAAGGCCACACGCCCTCCGTCGGGGGAATACGAGGGGGAAAGGTCTTCCCATCTCCCCCCCTGGATCTGGGTCAGGCAGCAGTCCCGGGCCCAGTCATACCTCCAGATTCCTGTCCGATTCAGACCCAGGAGCCCAAAAGTGATCTCACGCCCATTCGGGTGATATTCGGGAGTGATATGCTGCCCCTCCCGGCCAGGCTGCAGCGCCTTTTCCTGCCGGGTCACCAGATCCAACTCGAAGACCCGGCTCGGCTCCCCGTTTCTGTAGGAGATATAGGCGAGCTGTTGCCCCGACGGGTGCCAGGTGGGGGCCATGGTGAGTGCACCGAAGTTGCTGATTCGCCTCATGTTCTCCCCATCTGAGTCGATGAGGTAGAGCTCCTGAACCGTATCCTGAGTCGCCATGGAGAAGGCGATCCTGGAAGCGGCCATCCCCGGCTCACCGAAGACCCACTCCACTACCTGGTCGCTGACCTGGTGGACGGCCATGCGGAAGTCTTCCGAGGCCGGATCCGGAAGGGGGAATCGGGCCCGCTCGTTCAGCTCTGCGTACACCACGTCGTGGAGCTCCAGAACCAGGACAAGCCCCTCGCTGAGTCCTTCCACCTGGCCGGTCAGCAGCCAAGTCGCTCCGAGTTGGTCCCAGAGGTTGTAGTCCATTCCCTCCCCCACCAGGGAGGCCGGGATGGAATCCATCAGCGCGAATCGGTCCGAGTACCGGAGATCCCGGGCGAGGATGGCCTCGACCCGAACCGCGGCACCACCCCCCCCGAACCGGCTGGTAAAGGGTTTGATGGCCAGGGCCGGCTCGAATCCCGCCTCGTATACCAACCCCAGACGGACGCCGGGAAAGGTGTCCCTGACCTCCTGTCCGGATAGTCCGGCCGGGAGAACCGAGGGGATCAGCATCGAAAGGAGCAGGACGGTCCCAAAAGGGCTTGTTTCCCTCATTCGAAGATTCCAGTCCATCTGAGAGTCAGTAGGTCATCAGGTTGTTAGATGAGCATTGGGGGGCTGGGGATGCCCCCGAATTGGAAAGGTCGGTCACCGACGTCCGTCATTTTCTGAGGTCCTCCAGGTGCTCCGGATTCAGCCGCCGGCGCGAAGAAGTCACCTCGAAGACCACCGGGAATCGTTCCCGCCCCAGCTCCGTCGGGAGTCCGCCGAAACGGCCGCTCCCAGCGCACTCGACCGCACCCATGACGGCGAAGTCGAATCCAGCGTTCCCCGACCGGGCCACGAAGTCGATGTCGCCGCCGTCCACCGAACCGTCACCCTTGATCACAAAGTAGATGGTGGTCTTCAACCCCCCGGGGCCGTCGAAACGCATACACCGGTCGATCTGGCGGATAATGTTGAGATAGTAGTCGGGGAAGTCCCGTTGTAGCCCCTCCATGCGGACGTTCAGATCTTCCCCGCCCGCCTCCTCGGAGGGCTCAGGGTCTCCAGCCTCCTCCTCCGCGGGTTCCGGAGGGGGAGGGGTAGGGGTGGGCTCGGGCCTCTCTTCGACTCGGACCGGGTCCTCCTCTACGATGGGCGACGGCTCCGGATCTTCGGGTGGCGGGAGGGGATCCGGCGTTTCCACCACCACCTCTTCCTGCTGGACCGGGACCGGGGTGGCGGCCTCTCTTGCCGGCGGAGGGGAGACGATGGAGATCTCGTAGGCGACGAAGTCTTCGATCCGGGGAGCCGACACCTGGGCAGTCCAGGCCAAAATCACGGCAACGGCGTGAATTCCCGCCGAAGCCGCAAGCCCCTTCTTGCCTGGACGCTCGCCTCGTCTCATCACCTTCCCGCAGATCTCCTTTCGTAACTCCTCAGGCCACCCAGATCCGATGGATCTCCCGGTCTGCCCCCACGACCCACCTTATCGGACCGGCAGAGGTTCCCCCACCAGGCCATACTTGATCCCCTCAGTCTGGGCCACCGTGGCGATAACTCTCAGCACGGGGCCCCAGTCGGCCAGCGAATCGGCCTGGAAATAAACCATCTGGGTCCCGGCAGCCCTGATCATCTGGGGGAGCGAGGCTTCAACCGCCTCCAAGTCCACAGGCGTGCCGGCCAGGTAGACCTGGTTGTCCCGATCCACCGTGACGTAGAACGCGTCCTCGTCCGCCGTGAGGGGCGTTACGTCGGCCCTGGGAACCTCCACTTCAACTCCGCCCTGGAGGGCCGGGGCAATGATGATGAAGATAACCAGGAGGGTGAATGCCACATCGACCAGAGAGGTGACATTGATCTCCGCCCGGATGGGAAGATCCTCCCTTCGGTTCCTCCGCCCCCCGCCCCTCATGGGTGGACCCCTTCAACCTTCAGGGGCCGCTCCCCAAAAATGCTGGGCCCGCGTATTCCGTTCATGACCCGTTATACCTTCCCTTCCCTGGCCAGCGTTCCAATGAACTCGCTGGAGAATCCTTCCAGCTCTCCGGTGACCAGGTTGAGACGGGCGACAAAAAAGTTGTAGGCCATGACAGCCGGAATGGCCACAAAAAGCCCGGCAACCGTGGTGATGAGAGCCTCAGCCACGCCCGGGGCCACAGCGCCAATATTGGTGGACCCGGTGGCGGTGATCCCGAGGAAGGCATTCATGATTCCGATGACCGTGCCCATAAGGCCGAGCAAGGGAGAGACAGACCCGATCACCGCAAGCCGATTCAGGCCGTGTGCCAGATCATCCCGCTCCTCGGACTCTTCCTTCTCCAGAACCAACCGGAGCGCTTCCAATTGGGTGAGCGAAAGTCCTTGGGATTGGGCGGATCCCGCCCGAAGCGCTCCAGGTCGGAGCTCGCTGAAGAAGTTCACCCCCTGTTTGAACACCCTCTTGTAAGGAGATTCGGGAAGAGGGAGGGAGGCTTTGTAGGCGTCCTCCAGCGTCTGGGCCCTCTCCATCACCTCCAAGAACGAATCTCCGAGGCGCCGCACCCTCCGGAACTGACGCCACTTCCAGAGGATCACCCACCAACCCAAGAGGGAAAAACCGGCCAAAACCGACAATACCAGTTGGGTCGGTAGGGTCCCTCCCACCACCATGTCCCAGACCGAAGTGGGAGCCCGGCTCTGGAAGAAGAGGAGGGAGGCATGGATCTCGGCGGCACTGGAGGCCGACGGGATCAGAGCGATTGCGGCGGCGCCCGTGGCCGCCCTGAGGAAGCTCCTCATAGGGTGATCCCTCTCTCCTTTGCGATATGATGGTAGGTTTCGCGGAGTCCGTCTTCCAACGTCCAACCGCAGTCCCATCCCCTCGACCGAATCCGATCTGTATTCAGAGTGCTATGCCGCAACTCCCCAGGCCGGGCCGCTTCATGGGTCCGGCCATACTCCTTGCCTGCCACCTGTTCCAAGACCTCCGCCAGGCGGTTCACACTCGTGCCACTTCCTGTTCCCACATTGAACGCCACGGAGTCAAGCCCGGGTGGGTCGCCCGCACCCCTTCCTCCTCCATCGGCCAGCTCCAGATCCGAGACCAGCATGTTCGCGCTCACCACGTCCCGGACGAAGACATAGTCCCGGGTCTGCTCACCGTCCCCAAAAACCGTCAATTCAGAGCCCGAGAGGAGGCGATTACAGAAGATGGCCACCACACCCGCCTCTCCATGGGGATCCTGGCGAGGCCCGAAGACGTTCCCGTACCGCAGGGCCACGTACTCCAACCCATGGACGGCCCGGTAGTAGTTCAGATAGAACTCGCTGGCCAGCTTGGTCACCCCGTAGGGGGAGAGGGGGAGTTTCGGCGCCGTCTCTGGAGTGGGGCGCGTCTCGGGCTCTCCGTAGACCACACCCCCGCTCGAGACGAGAATGAATCGCCCCGTCCCGACCTCTTTGGCCCCTTCCAAGAGATTCAGCAGCCCCAGGAGGTTCACCTGGGCATCGTATTGAGGATCCTCAACGGAAACCCTTACGTCGATCTGGGCGGCATGGTGGTTGACCAGGTCGAACCCAACCTCCCGGAACAAACCTCGGACTCCTTCATCCCGTATGTCCATCTCCAGGAAGGTGGCCCGTTCGGGAACGTTTTCCACCTTCCCGCTGGATAGGTTGTCCACTACCCAGACCTGGTCCCCCCTCTGGAGATATGCATCGGTCACGTGACTTCCGATAAAACCGGCGCCGCCGGTGACCAGGACCCTCCGTGGAGACGTGCTCATAGTGTTCCGAATCAGGTGGGGGTTGCAGGGTTCATTCCACGAGTCCTTGGGTCGTTCCCGAACCCTACTGCCCTGAGAGGAATCGGAGAACCTCCCCACATGCCAGGAGAATCAGCCCAAAAACGGGAGAAACATAAGGGAAAGGCTCCAGCCCCTGAAGGGACTGGAGCCTCCCGGCTTGAGTCGAAACGGGACAACCGACACGATCCAAGTCGCTGGCCCGTTACCTACCGATCTACTGCATCTTCTTGATGAGGTGTAGCTCCGACCCGGGTCTAAGAACCGGGTCATTCACGGCGACGATGCGGGCAGAGGAGACCGCGCCGTCCACAAGGACCACCTGGAGGCGAGCCGCCTCTTCTCCAGTCCATTCGTCATCACGATTCACATAGGCCCTGAACTCATCCCCCACCTTTATGCCTTCGGGCTCACCAACATCCAAGAACGCCACGGCTCCGATACCGTGGACCGGACGATCCACGTCGAAGCCGAGGAGGAGAGCCGTCAGGTTGCTTTCAACAGGGTGGGCAACCATTCCAGGCATCAGGTTGTACCCTGGGGCCAACCGGAGCCGCTGACCCAGGCGCACCCTGTCGAACTCGGCGCTGACCATGGCCACAACCCCGGCCCCCTCAACGGCAGTGACAGCCAGGATCCCGGTCGGTTCCACCACCTGGCCGAACCCCTCCTCCGACCGGCCCACGATAAACGACTGAAGAAGGTCGCCAACCTGAAGCTCCGAGCCTTCATCCACATCGACTTGAAGCCGCTCGAAATAATGGGCTCGGTCCCGCTGGGTGGCCTCCATGTCTAC
>CBDUAX010000129.1:0-9751 GCA_965365235.1 uncultured bacterium | reverse complement strand
TTTGTCTCGGTTGCGGCCCTATGGGGAGACACCACACCTCTTCAGAATCTGGAGGTATTGGTCCCCGTGTTCGGGTTGGCGGGAGCTGGCTCTGCTGCCGGCGTGCTGGCCCTTGCCAGGAGGGCGGAAGACCGGGAGTTCCTCGAGGGTAGCGGGGACGTGGGCGAAGTCGGACCTCCGGAGGATGAAGCACGTGACCTACTTGGGGGCGGGAGCTAGGTTCCCCAGGTGTCTACGAGTAGCGACCCAAAAAGACTGGGACCACCCAGATCCCCCTCCCCTAGGAACCCGGGTTCGGCCTCTCGTCCAGTACCTCGAAGTGAGCCGCCCGAAGGTCCCAGTGACTGAGGACCTCCTGAGCTTCGACCGGCACATAGCTGCGAGCGTAGTCCTCGCCCTGGAAGTCCATGACGCTCTGAAGGGAGTCGAAGGTCATCATGGTGACGAACTCCACCTCGGACTCATGGTTTCGCCGAAGCACTTCGATCCCTCGGTACCCTGGAATCGACTTCGCCTCAATGCCGGGGATTACCGTCTCGCTCAGGACAGTCCAGTAGGATTCGGCCTTCTCTGGAGTGGTCCAGCCGTGCCAGACGCGTTTGATGGCCATGGTCGTTCTCACTTTTCAGATTGGACTGCTCGAGAGGCGCAGGGAACAGCCAGAGCCCATTCAGGATACTTAGCTCGCTATTCGGTTAAGGCGCCCGTCTAGTCGAATGGCCTCCCCTGGGCTCAGTCTCACAACCTTGGAGTGGGGTCCTGAAACCAGATGGCAGCCCCCTCCCCGTTCGGAGCGTACACTGACGCTCACCAGCTCTCCGGCCTTCCACTCCAGATCTACCTCGAACCCACCTCTGGCCCTGAGCCCCGTGATGCTCCCCTGGGGCCACTCGGAGGGAAGCGCCGGCAAGAGACGAACCCGCCCATCGTGGGACTGGAGGAGCATCTCGGCCACCCCTGCCGTGCCACCGAAGTTCCCATCGATCTGGAAAGGGGGATGGGCATCCGTCAGGTTGGGGTAGGTGCCCCCTCCGCCTCCGTAGCCCAACTCCGCCTGCGGTTGAGCGAAGGTGAGCAACTCCCGGTAGAGCTTGTGGGCTCGATCGCCGTCCCGGAGTCGGGCCCAGAGGCTGATGCGCCAGGCTTTCGACCAACCTGTGGACTCGTCCCCCTTGATGTTCAGGGCGACCTCCGCTGCAGCAGCCAGCTCAGGAGTTCGGTCCGGATCGATCTGGGACCCCGGATGCAAGCCGAAGAGATGGGTTTGGTGGCGATGGAGTGGGTCCTGGTCTGCCCAATCGTGATACCACTCCTGGAGGCTCCCGTCCTCCCCGATCTGATGGGGTACCAGACGGTCCCTGGCCTCCTGGAGCCTCGCCCGGAACTCCATGTCCCGATCCAGGATCTCACCGGCCTCGATCACCTGCGAGAACAGTTCACGGATCATGGACATGTCCCCGGTGGTGGCGATGGTCGTTGCTCCGGCGTACCCCTCAGGGGTGAGGTAGAGGTTCTCCGGGGACGTGGATGGAGCGGTGATGAGGGTTCCATCCTCTCCTTCCACCAGCCAGTCCAAGGCGAACTGGGCAGCACCCACCATGAGAGGGTACGCATGCTGCTCGAGGTATTCGCGGTCCTGGGTGAAGGCGAAATGCTCCCACAGGTGAGTGCTGAGCCAGACACCCGCCATATTCCAGTTCGCCCATACAGGGTGACCCTCCCCAAAGTCCCCCACGGGGTTCGACATCGCCCAGATATCGGAGTTGTGGCTCACGCTCCACCCCCCCGTGCCCCAGAATGTTCGGGCAGTGACCCGACCGGTGGTGGCCAGATTCTTGATGAAGGTCAGGAGCGGCCAGTGCATCTCCGAAAGGTTCGCCACCTCCGCCGGCCAGTAGTTCATCTCCAGGTTGATGTTGGTGGTGTAATTACTGCTCCAAGGAGGACGCAGGTGGGGGTTCCAGATCCCCTGGAGGTTGGCGGGCACGCCCGGAGTCCGTGAGCTGCTGATCAGGAGATATCGACCGAACTGAAAATAGAGGGCTTCCAGGTAGGGGTCGGAAGCCCCCGAGGTATACCGCCTCAGACGTTGGTCCGTGGGCATGCCCGGAACCGGATCCGCGCCCAGATCCAGCGAAACACGATCGAAGAATCGTCGAAAATCCTCGATGTGCCTGCTGTTCAGCCGGTCGTAGCCCACCCCGGCCGCTTCGTTGAGTTGGCCTTCGGAAATCTGAAGCTCATCCAATCCGTCCAGGCCGGGCTCCCGCTCAAATCCGTGGAAGCTCGTCGCCACCGAGACCAGAAGGGTGGCCCGGCTGGCTCCTTCGAGCTTGAGGAGGCCATCCGCCTCCGAGATCACGCCATCGGTCTCTATGATCCTGGCCAGGGCCGCGAAACGGGTCCCCCGCCCTTCCTCATAGACAACCGCGTCGGGCAAGTCGCCCCGATAGTTGGGCTCGGCGTGGACGGGCGCTTCCCCTGTTGCGAAAAGGGTACCTTCTTCGAGGCTGACTCCGAACCGCAGAAGACTCTCGAATCCGACCTGAAAGCCCAGACTCCCCGGATCGCTGGTGCTGAAGCGGATAGCCAAAACACGGTCAGGGTTGGAAACGAAGGCTCTCCTCTCGTAGTGTACGCCACCAATCCGGTATCCGACGACCGCGGTGGCGTTTCCGAGCTCCAACCTTCTGTGGTATTCGGCTGCTTCGGAACCATGGCTCATCTTCAGCACCAGTGTTCCCAGGGGCGCGAAGGACTCGGAGAAAGAACCCTGGAGCTTTCGAACCAGCTGGTCGGCGAGCGGCCAATCTTCCCCAGCCAGGGCTTCTCTCACCTCCGGGAGGTGTTTGTGCGCTTCCGGTGCCATCAACGGGTACACGGGTCCTCCAGCCCAGAGCGTGGCGTCGTTCAAGTGGATTCGCTCTGTTTCCACACCGCCGAACATCGACGCCCCCACCCGACCATTCCCGAGCAGTAGGGATTCCTCGAAGTACTGCGCGGGCGCCGTGTACTCGAGTCTGAGCGCCTTTGGTCCCGCTCGGTCCGAGGCCGGCAGTTGAGCCCCCAGGTCGGTCTGAGCTGCTGCAGAGAGGGTCCCAAAGACCAGCAACAGGAGCGACAAGAACCTGTTCGGCCGACGGAGAGGAAGTGGATCACCAGGAACCGGAGGTGGGGTAAGATCTTGAAGCAGATAGCTAACCATGGATGGCCGGGGTTCAGGTACGTCGGACTTCCCTCTGACGGTTAATGAATCGGATTCTGAGCAGGGTAGTTTCAGCCTCCGCGAACCGAAAGCGATTACCCTCAAGGGGACGGAAGCATCTCCGTCCTAGGAAGACGGGGGTTCCAGCCCCGCCTTCCGCCCGAGAAGGAAACGCCTGACCCACCGGCTATCAGGGTTCCATCGAAGAACCAGAAGGAAGTAGGCCAGGAAAGCCACCAGGAGCGGCCAGGGGATCAACAAAGAAGTAGTACGTTCATCGAGAACCAAAACCCCTCCACGGTACTCTGTTTCTCGTTCGTACCGGAAGAAGGGGAGGGGAACGAGAAAGCCGGTGGAGACGATGGATGAGGCCTCCACCTCCTCGGCCTCTTCAGCCGTTATGGTCGAGGTAAGGAACGGGTCCTGCACCACCCCGAGGCCGAGAGCTCCTGTCATGACGATGAACCACAGCCACCGGACTCGTCTGGGCGGAATCGATACCCCACCATAGGAAACAGCTGGGAAGCTCTCGGTCCGCCGCAACTGCCAAAGGACCCAGAAGAATGCCAGCAGGCAAAGCGCCGACAGAGCCAGCCCCACCGGGAACAGCCAGCGTAGGTTTTCCAGACTCATGGTCTGTCCTCGGGCGAAGAGGGAGTGAAACTCGGGCTGACCGTGTGCAATTCTGCTGTGCGCAGAATCCATGCGGAAATTGGGAACCTCAAGGAGGATGCCGGAAGTTCAAACTCCAGAGTAGCCAGGCGAGCCCGAACTCGAATAGATTCTGGCATCCCTTTCAGCAAGTCAACCTACCTGGGTAAGGCGATCAACCCGATCGGACGGAGTACCATGATTCGTACGCACAAGCTGGGAAACTCAAACTTGGAAGTCTCCGTGCTCGGCCTCGGATGCATGGGCATGTCTGAGTTCTACGGCACCGCCGACGAGGCGGAGTCAGTGCGTGTCCTTCATCGAGCCCTGGACTTGGGGATGAACTTCTTCGACACAGCTGACATGTACGGACCCTTCCGGAACGAAGAGCTGTTGGGACGTGCCATGGAGGGCCACTGGGACCGGGCCGTTCTCGCTACGAAGTTCGGAATTGTCCGCGACGCGAGTGGGGCCTTCCTCGGGAACAACGGAACCCCCGAGTATGCTCGGAAGGCCTGCGAGGACAGCCTGCGAAGACTCGGGGTGGACACAATCGACCTCTACTACCTGCACCGGGTAGATCCGGCCACGCCAATAGAAGATACGGTGGGAGCCATGGCCAAACTGGTCGAAGAGGGAAAGGTACGGTTTCTTGGGCTCTCCGAGGCCTCCCCCGACACGCTTCGTACGGCATGCCAGATCCATCCCATCTCTGCCCTCCAAACCGAATACTCCCTTTGGTCCAGGGACCCGGAGGACGAATTGCTTTCTACATGCGAGGAGCTCGGAATCGGCTTCGTCGCGTACAGCCCGTTGGGACGTGGCTTCCTGTCCGGCCGGTACCGGAGTATCGACGACCTCGAAGAGGGGGATTGGCGCCGGATGAACCCGCGCTTTGAGGGAGAGAACTTCCAGAAGAACCTGGACGTCGTCGAAAAGGTGCGGGAGATCGCTCAGCGTCGGGGCTTTACACCTTCTCAGATGGCATTGGCTTGGCTTCTCTCCAGAAGGAATGTCACCCCAATCCCGGGGACCACTCGCATGGAGCGGCTCGAGGAGAACCTCGCTGCGGCGAGCATCTCCCTCACTGCCGAGGAACTGGCGGCGATTGATGAAGTCGCGCCCAAGGGAATCGCTGCTGGGACCCGCTACCCGGAAGCGAGCATGAAACTCTTGGATGGATAACCCGGCGGAAGGGTCCTAACGAACAGCGCTTTGTTGCGATAGGGCCTCACGCTCCAGTCTGCTGACCAGTTCGCTGTCCAGGCTGAGTTCAGACTGAAGGCGACGCAACATCTCCCGCTCGTCTGGGGAGACATGACCATCCACTGTCGCGCTCTCAAGAGCCGCCAGAAAGATCGCAATTCGGCGCTGCTCAAAGTAGGCATTGTCCAGTCGTACGTTTGGCATGAGTCCCGCCGCAATCCGCTCTGCCACGGTCTGGGCTGGACGCAGGAGTACGGCGATCGACATTGCGAGGAGGACGCCGGCGATAAGTCCATCCACATTCATGACCGACTCCAGCGCCTCACTCATCACCAGAAATACCGTGGCGATCAAGATCCCGGCTGAGCCCTGCCGAAGAGCGAACCGGAGCCGGAGATCGATGGCGAAGAGTTGGTACTTCAGGATCGCATAGGCCAAGAGGGGCTCGTCGAAAGGCGTGGATGGCTACGGCAAGGGCGAACAACGCCACCAGTCCATAGAATTGGACCACCCGCTCCCCAAATCCCTGGTACCCGTAGTTCCAATGTCCCAGCTCGGAGGGGACGATGTCGGTGATGAAAATCGAGGTTCGAAACAGCGCGACGATCGATAGGACGATGGTTGCCACTGCGACCAGGGCTGACGCGCGCCGGTCTCGAAACGGACTCGTGAGTGGGGTACGCAGCGCCTCTCCAAGGAAGAGCAGGTATTGAAAAGGGAGAGCTACCTGGGTCACAATGCCTACGAGGGAGACCAGGTGTGCCGCGGTTTGCCCTTCTACCAGAGGGATCAGGCCTACGTTTGTGCCGGTGTAAGCCCCTTCCAAGACGAGAAGCCAGGCGAGAAGACGATTGAGGCGGCGATGGGGTGCTGCTCAAAGTGCGACCACTGCCAGGGTCCACGCGAGACCCAGGACTAGAATGCCAGGGGCACCCCACCAACTCCAGCTCACCTCTCCCCCAGCACTCGTCGATTTTCGATAGGCCGCTCCCTGGCGATGTGGAATTCTGAATCGGGCAGGTCAGCTGCGTATCCCAAAAACCGAAAGCGGAAGCTCCCGAGAAAAACCGAACAAACCGTTCGGTTTGGTGACCCTTGGTCGGAAAGGGACATTTGACTGCCTTGGCGTGATGTGTCGGGTGGGAGAGATCCCTGGGGCCACCAGGCTACTACTCCACAGGCGCGTGAGAGTGCGGAATCCATCTTCCGCTGGGATTCGCCTGGCGGCCACAACCAGTAGAGACCAGTTTCCAGGTCACGTTGCGGACTCCTTTCGAGTCCGCGTCTCCTGGACTCCGAGGTTCCCTTGAACCACAGCGCCAGCACGGACGGGAAGCGGAACCCGTCCATCCATTTTAGCGGAATCGGCGGAACAGCCATGGTCGCAGGGGCCCGGCTTGCCCTGGAAGCTGGATGGGAGGTTAGAGGCTCGGACGGCCCTCTCTATCCACCGACCTCCGAAATGGTGGAAGCCCTTGGTGTGAAGACCTATGAAGGGTACCGGGCTGAGAACCTGGAATGGAACCCCGACCTGGTGGTGATCGGCAATGCCCTTAGTCGGGGGAACCCGGAGGTCGAGGTTGCCCTGTCCCGAAGAATGCACTTCCTGAGCCTCCCTGAATGGATGAAAGACCACGTTCTCCGTGGCCGGAGGCCGGTAGTTTGCTGTGGAACCCATGGAAAAACCACCACGACTGCACTGACCGCATTTCTCCTCGACCAGGCCGGGCTCGGATGTGGTTGGTTGATCGGCGGCCAACCACTTGATTTTGAGTACTCGGCCTCGTTGGGGTCTTCCGGGGCCCCCTTCGTCATCGAGGGCGACGAATACGACACGGCCTTCTTTGACAAGCGATCAAAGTTTTTCCACTACCTGCCTGAGATCGCGTTGGTCACCAGTCTGGAGTTCGATCACGGAGACATCTTCGGTACCCTGGAGGATATCAGGCGCGCATTCCGGTTGATGTTGCGCCAGGTTCCGGAGGACGGTTGGCTGTTGGGGTGTGGGGACGATCCGGAGGTCAGGGACCTGATGAAACATTCCTTCGGCCAGTCGGCCACATACGGATTCGCCGACGACACCACATGGCGGGGTGAGTTCAGGGGATACGAGGACGGTTTTCAGAAGCTGCGCGTCACCAGGAGCGAAAGGGACTGGGGGGAGTTCAGGCTTCCGATGGCTGGCCGCCACAACCTCCAAAACGCCATTGCCGCCCTGGCTGTTGCTGGAACACTGGGGATTCCGGCGAGTGATCTAGCCCAGATCCTCCCGCGGTTCAGAGGCGTTCGACGCCGAATGGAGGTCTTCCTGGAGTCGGAGGGAGATTTGTACGTCAGTGACTTTGCTCACCACCCCACTGCGATCCGGGTGACCATCCAGGCGGCCAGGGAGCGATGGCCCGACCGGAGACTCGTGGCCCTCTTCGAGCCGCGGTCCAATACCACGGTCACCAACCGGTTTCAGCCGGAAATCACCCAGGCATTGGCTGAGGCCGATGAGGTCATCATCGGCCCGATCCACAGAGCCGAGCGAACCCCCGAGAAAGACAGACTCGATCGGGAGGCCGCCTGCGCCGACCTCGCTCAGATGGGAAAACCCGGGATGTACTCGGACGACGTGGAGGAGATCGTCGAACACGTGACCCGGAGCAATCACGGTGGGAAGGTGTTCCTGATCCTGAGCAACGGAGCCTTCGGAGGGTTGTTCGCCAGGTTGAAGGAGGAATTGGAAGCGGGATAGCCGGAGCCAGAGCCCAGAAGAGTTACTCTCCCTGCTCAAAAACGATGACTTCGGCAACCAGGTTCCTCTGATCGGACTCTATCATTGCGTTTCCGGTAAAGATGAACTCGGAGTCGGTGGATTCCGACACCAAGATCACGGCCTCTCCGCCGAGCTTCGCCGCTTCCTCAACCATGGCTCTGCGCAAGTCTTCGAAGCTGTCGAATACCGTCTCGGCATTTGCTTCAATGACCGCGATGACGTCGTACGGTCGGTGCGGCTTTTCGAGGAAGACTGTCACTGAGTCGGGCGACCGGACAGGGCGAACCGAATGATCCAAACGCTGCACGCTCGTGTTGATGCAGCCCGCGGCTAGAATACAGATAGAGACCCCGAGCCACTTTCGCATGATCCCCTCCGGACGGTGGTGGCGGCCCCAAAAACCTCACCAGGGTGGAGACGAAAGGCCCCGGCCAGGCGAACCACTCTAAACTATATACTGACAATACCCTCTTGAGGTCCCCCTGGCCCACCCGCTGCGGCCACTCCCAAGAAAAGACAGAACGGGTTCCCTCTTCCGGCAACGCAAGAATCTCCCTGCCCCGCCCTCAGACCAAGCTGCCAAAAATCTCTCCGAACGTGCAGGTCCCGGTATTCCTCAGAACGGCCCCATTCTTCCAGAAACCGCGGGGCGGCCCAAAACGACCGCCCCGCGCCTGATTCAAGTCGAGGGTCCGGTGACCACCCCGAAATCAGGTCGGCTCATGTCGTATCCGTCGCCGGCGACTGTGCCGAGAATTTCTATCACATCCCAACCGTACTCGGCTAGTTCCTCCCCCAGTCCCTCTGGGTCATAACATTGGATCCAATTGAAGATCTCCCTGCATCGGTCCTTTTCGACAATGGCATAGCGGTCGAGGTAGACCCGAACTTCCTCGTATTTGAATCGGGTGGAAAAGAGGAAGTAGGGACCGGAGGACCAGAACCCTCCCACCGGTTCTGGTTCATACCGAGCCTCCTCCTCGGTTTCTTCAAACAGGGCCATGCTGAACACATCGAACACCAGTCGCCCGCCCGGGGCCAGGCTCTTCTTCGCGAAGGCCAACAGGGTCTGACGTTGGGAGGGGCTGAGCGCGCAAAAGTCACCGTAGATCAAGATCACCAAATCAAAGATCCCGCGGACCTCGAGGTCGAGGTAGTTGCCCTTCAGGAATTCCACTTCGAGGCCGTCTCTCTGAGCGATAGACCGCCCGTATTCCAATGAATTTTCAGAGAAGTCTACGGCTGTCACTTTCGCGCCCAGCGAAGCCAATTTGTTGGAATAGAGACCAGGCCCACATCCCAAGTCGAGGACCCGTTTCCCAGGGGAAAGATCGAAGCGCCGGGCTAACCAGTCGACGGACCGCTCAATGAATCCGTGTCCTCGGGATGCAAGGTCAACGTCTGGATCGAGGTGGTATTTCAACATCTGTTTGGCGATGTGGGGATCGGTCCAAAGCTGATCTGCCGTGTAGGCGGAGAAGATCGGAGGCCGCGTGTTTTGTTCCTGTAAGAATGAATACATGGTCCTGCCTTTTTGCTTTGTTGGATAGCCTCCCCGTCGGGGTGAAGGAGACTGGCAATAATGCGTGGGAAGCCCCGCTCCACCTTGATTCACATCATCGTGTCGGAGCAGAGCGAGCACCTGACGGTGCGGGAACGAAAAGGCGGGTCATGCAGACATGAGAAAAGCTGGCCCCTCCGGTACAGAGGGTCAAGACAGCTGTGGATCCTGACTGCTTGGGAGGTGGCGAAGGCCCACAGAATAGTTTTCTCGAAACCCGACCTCCATTAGAAGGATTGTCCGAACCGTGCCTCCTACCAGTTCGCGGCTCTGTTGCCGGCCAAAATCCATGCAGACGCAGGCAAGCTCAAAGAGGTGCCCCCGAGGTATGCACGGTCAGCGGGAAGGGCGTGTCATCATGCGATCG
>CBDUAX010000128.1:0-9792 GCA_965365235.1 uncultured bacterium | reverse complement strand
GGCGGAACGGAAAAGTCTGGTCCTGACGGAGAACGAGCGGAAACTCACCGCATACCACGAAGCCGGTCATGCGGTTCTGGGTCTGAGGATCCCGGGCCTGGATCCGGTTCACAAGGTCACCATCGTTCCCCGGGGCAGGGCCCTGGGTATCACGGCATCCCTCCCGGAGCAGGACCGCCACACCTACACCAAGGAGTGGCTGGAGGGTCAGTTGGCCATGCTGTTCGGAGGACGAGTTGCGGAGGAGATGATCTTCGGGGAGGAGCGGATCACCACCGGGGCAGGGAATGATATCGACCGAGCCACGGCCATGGCCCGTCGAATGGTGACCCAGTTCGGGATGTCAGAGGTCATTGGACTGATGGCCGTCGGCGATGCTGAACACGAGGTCTTCCTGGGCAGGGAGTTGAGCCAACGGCGGAGCATTTCGGAGCACACGGCACGGCAGGTCGACACAGAGGTGAAACGGATCCTCGATGATGCTCATGAGCGAGCTCGGGCCATCCTGGACACCGAAGAGGACCTGCTGGAGAGGATCGCTCAAGCTCTCCTGGAAAGAGAAACCCTCGATCGGAAGGAGATCAAACTCCTGGAAGAGGGGAAGGAACTCCCGCCGCTGGAGAAGCTCATCATTCCCGGTGCCCCGGATGAAGGCCCTCTTTTGCCCTCGCCACGGGATCCCGAAAACAGCCCAACACCGGTCCCGGCAGGGGTGCCTTCGGAGGCTGAGGGGGCCGGCGCCGAGACCGACTCTCCGTTGGCCCATGCCTTGGATCGAAAAGTCCCGTCACCCTCTGGGCCAGGAGAGGACTCTGACGCCGGTGGGCCGGCAAGTCAGGAGGAACTGAAGCTGGAAGAGGGGAATGGAGGCCGGAGGGATCCATGACTCCGTCCCTTTGGGTTTTCCGGCGCGGATCCGGGGATGGGGGGCCAACGGCCCTCCCTCCCCGGTTTCTCTTTCCCTCCCGATTTCCAAAGAACTCAGGACCTCTCCTCAGCCTTTTGTTCGGTGAGTTTGGGCGTTCTGGGAGGACTACCGAGGCTGGGTCGGGGGTTTACCTTTGGGAGTGGGGTATTCGCTGTTCCGGCCCCGGTCGAGGCAACTGAATGAGTCGAATCTGGGACCAGCTCCAATTCATCGATCCGGGATGGGGGGATCTCGTAGAGATTCTTGTCGTCGCGGTTCTGTTTTATCGGGTCCTCCTTCTGCTGCAGAAGACCCGGGCCATGCAGATGCTCTTGGGGGCCTTCCTCCTGGTGGGTGTCTACTTCCTGGCCCGGATCCTGGACTTCTCCCTGATTCCTTTCCTTCTCGAGAACCTCTTCCGGTACGGGGCTATCGCTGCTCTCGTGGTCTTTCAACCAGAGCTTCGGTCGGCGTTGGCACGCCTGGGACAGAGTCGATTCGTTCATTTCCTGCAAAGCATCGATGAGTCGCAGGCCCTGGACGAGCTACTGGAGGCCGTCACGGAGCTGGCTCGGCTCAAACGGGGGGCGATCATCGTCATCGAGGGCGAGGTCGGGCTGGATGAGTACGCCGAAACCGGAAGCCCGGTGGATGCCCCCCTCTCAGCGGAGATGCTCAAGACGATCTTTACCCCCTACACCCCTCTTCACGATGGTGCAGTGATCATCAATGCGGGGAAGATCATGACTGCCGGGGCCATCCTTCCCCTCACTCAGCTTCCGGTGCGAGACAAATCGTTGGGGACCCGCCACCGGGCGGCTATGGGCCTCAGCGAGGAGACGGATGCGACGGTGATTGTAGTAAGTGAGGAGACTTCTCGTATATCTGTTGCGAGAGGCGGTAGGATCGAAGTGGGTGTCGACGAAGATCGGCTCCGAGAGGTCCTGGCGGGACCCCTTTAGGGGAGTGAATTTAGAGAGAGGGAACGCCGGCATGCGTTGACACCGTCCCGGACCTATCCATAGATTGGCCCGGTTCATTCAGAAAGCAGATGTCCTTCCTCTAGGACGTTGGAAAAAAAGGAGTTCCTCTTGGGCGGCTCGCAATACGAACTGCTTACGCTATTCGCCGATGGCGGGGCAATGATGTACCCACTGGTACTCTGCTCCCTCATCGCATTGGGCGTGATTTTCGCGAAGGCCTGGACCCTCTGGTTGGCGCACCGGCATACCAAGGGGATTCTCGTTAAGGTCGAAGAATCAGCCAGGGCCGGGAGGATTGACGAGGCGATTCAATTTGCTTCGGACACGGCCGGCCCAGCCGCCGCGATTCTCCTGGCGGGCCTCAAGCGGGTTCGACGCGTCCGTGTTGCCGAGGGCGAGGTGGACCGGGCAGTGGCCACGACCGGTGCCATCGAGTTGAGCTTCCTCGAGCGGGGGCTGGTGGTCCTGGCCACGGTTGCCAATGTTGCCCCCCTGATGGGGTTCCTCGGGACCGTCGCCGGAATGATCCTGGCCTTTGCGGCCATCGAGGCGGCCGGAGACGTGGACCCAGCCCTGGTGGCAGGGGGAATCAAAGTGGCCCTTCTGACTACAGCGACGGGGCTCGCCATCGCCATTCCGGTGAACATCGCCTACAACTACTTCGTGACCCGTATCGACTCCCTCATCATGGATATGGAGCAGGGGACCCAGCAGATCCTGAATCTTGCCTGGGATATGGAGAAGGAAGGGAAGCTGACAGTGGTCAAGAAGGCGTCGGGTCGCCGCGAGCTCTCCGGGATCGGATCCCGGTCCTCGGCGGTGGCTCGAGATGCCGGTGATGCCGGTGGGGCATCATCGGGAGCTTCGGAAAGCTGAGGACCAGCCAGGGGCATTCCGTGGCTCCGTAGCGGCGCAGACAAACAGGAGTCCCTGCAGCACGGTGGGAACATTATCTTGGGGTCTCTGTAAAGATTCAGAAGGGCAAGAGGAAACGCGAAATGGCCATCCTGAACAACAAAAAGAAGAGAGTCAGTGACGAGATCCCCACTTCGTCGACTGCCGACATTGCCTTCCTCCTCCTCATCTTTTTCCTGGTGACGACGGTCTTCCCAAAGGACAAGGGTTTGGGCGTCGTTCTCCCGGAGCAGGGTGAGACGGTGGCGGTGAGTCAGAGCAACATCCTTCACCTCATCATCCAACCCAATGGCATCGTGGAGGTGAAACGGTGCGAGAGTACCTCGATTCAGCAGATGCGCCCTGACGCCGTTGAGGCCCTCTGGCGGCAGGAGGTCACTTCCAACCCGAATCTGATCGCTGCGGTGAAGACGCACCCGGATGCGCCCCATCGCTTCATGATTGACGTCTTGGATGCATTGCAGTCCGCTGGGGCAGAGCGGATCTCTCTGCAGGTTCTGGAGGAATAGACACCATGGCCATCAAAGCTGGCGGTTTCAATCGGAAATCGAAGGCATCAGAGAGCATCCCCACCTCCTCTCTGGCGGACATCGCCTTCCTCCTTCTGATCTTCTTCATGGTCACAACGGTCTTCCAGAACGACAAGAATAGACCTATTGACTGGGCACAGGCGGCTGCCGCAGAGAAGATCGACGAGAAGGTCAAGAACATCCTGAACATCTGGGTGGAGCAGGACGGATCGATCTGGATCAATGACGTGGAGATGGCCATGGAGGAGGTCTCCTCCCTGGTCGGGCCGCTCTATGCCGCTTCGGAACGCCACCTGGTGATTTCCGTAAGAGCAGACCGGGACACCCCGTATTCCTATATTGATGCGGTGCAGAAAGAGTTGGTGGCCGCTGGAGTGGTTCGGGTGGTCTTTGCCACCGAGCTTGAGACGCAGACAGCGAGGGCAAGAAGATGAGTGCACAAGCAGTACCGGCCGAGCAGCGCCTCACTGCCAACGATCGATTCAAGCGGTCGTTCGGAACCTGGTTCTGGGGCTCCATGATCGTGGCCACGGTGGCCCACTTCTGCGTGTTTAACTTTTGGCCTGAGATGACGGCCGAGGACGTCTCGTATACCTCCGACGAGCTGGAGGCCATCGAGCTCCCGCCGGAGATCGAGATCCCGCCGCCACCCGAGGCCATCGCCCGTCCCGCCACGCCGGTTATCGCCTCGGCGGACATCGATGAAGACATCACCATTGCTCCTACGACCTTCGAGGACAACCCGGTGGAGGATCTGCCACCGCCCCCCGAAGAGACCACCACAACGGACATCGCTGCGGCGCCCACTTTCACGCCCTTCACGGTTCAGCCCGACATCAAGAACCGGAACGAGGTGGCCAGGGCCATGGAACGGGAATATCCGCCCCTGCTCAGGGATGCCGGGATCGGTGGGACGGTAAACGTCTGGTTCTTCATCGATGAGGATGGGAGAGTGCAGAGGACCCTCGTGAACGAGAGCTCGGGTCACAAGGCCTTGGATGACGCTGCCATCAAGGTCGCGGACATCATCGAGTTCACTCCCGCCCTGAACCGTGACAAGAAGGTCCCGGTCTGGATTTCCCTGCCCATTACCTTCACCACGAGGTAGCGGACGGCGCAGACCAGAACTACTCAGGATCGAATGGCCTCGCCGGCGCCTCCGGCGGGGCCATTCTCTTTTGTGGCTTTTTGGGCCTTTTCTGGGGACCCCGCCGTGGTTCCTTCCCTTTAGACAAGGCGCTAGAATAAACATCTATGTTTGAGAAACGACTCCGGGAGAACCTACCTCGGGTAAGAGAAGCAATAGAAACTGCTGCGATGCGTGCTGGCCGGGAGGCGGAGGAGGTGACCCTCGTCGCGGTCACCAAGGCCCACCCCCCGGAAGCAATTTCTGCCGCTCTGGCATGCGGTCTCACCGATGTTGGGGAGAACCGCATCGATGAGTTACAGGGAAAAGTGGAGTTGTTGGGCCGATCGGTAGCGACCTGGCACATGGTGGGGCACCTCCAGAGCCGGAAGGCTCGACAGGCGGTCCAGCTGGCCGATCTGGTCCACTCGGTGGACTCTTTGAAGCTGGGTCGCCGCCTCTCGTCGTTCTCCCTCGAAGAGGGCAGGACCACGCCGGTTCTCGTCCAGGTGAATACCTCGGGTGAAGAGAGAAAAGGCGGGTTCTCCCCGTCCGAGGCCGTGGAGGCGATTCACGAGCTGGTGGACCTTCAAGCCCTGACGGTATCCGGGCTGATGACAATGGCCCCTTTCGTTGAAGAAGAGAGGGTCCTGAGAAAGACGTTCCAGAAGCTCAGGGGGATTCAGGAGGATGCGGCGCGAATCCCCGGGTATGAGGGAAAAGAGCTTTCAATGGGAATGACGAACGACTTCGCCCTGGCCATCGAAGAGGGAAGTACGATGGTCAGGATTGGGACAGCACTTTTCGGCGAGCGTCCACGATGATTGAATTGACCCCCCTGGATGTCAGGAAGAAAAAGGGAGATTTCCGCCGGATCCTCCGAGGATATGACCCGGCGGAGGTGGACTCATTTCTTGGGCTGGTGGAGGCGCGTTTCGAAACTCTGGTCATGGATAACCTCTCCCTGACCGATAAGGCGCAGCGCCTCGCCTCTCAGCTGGAAGCCTTGGAGGGTCGGGAAAAGGCGGTCCAGGAGGCGCTGGTCACGGCGCAGAAGCTCCGGGAGGATGTTCAGGACCAGAGTGCCCGGGAGGCTGAATCGCTCCGGGCTCAAGCCCAGATGGAGGCTGACGCACTGAAGGATCAGGCCCTCCGTGAGGCCGAGTCCACCCGGGGGGAAGCTCACCGAGAGGCTTCGATTCTCAGGGATGAGGCCATTCGAGAGGCGGCGGCGGTTCGGGACGAGGCTCGAAGGGAAAGCGAGCTTCTCCGGCGGGAGGCGCTGACGGAGGTGGAATCCCGCCTTCTGGAGGCGGAAGGCCTCATCAAGGAGCGTCAGAGGGCGCTTGAGGAGCTGGAGCGCAGCCGGCTCAAGTTCCTGAAGGGGTTCCGCACTCTCCTGGAACGGGAGATGGACTCCGTGGAGGTGGAAGAGGCTCGGAGGCCGCTGGATGAGACGCCCCTGGAGCTGACCTTCAAGAGTTGGTCGGGGCCGGAAGAGGAGGAGAAGAGACCTTCCGAGAGCTCCGAACTCGAGGTCGTTGAGGAGGAGTCAGCGGTCCTGGAGTCGTACGAGCAGGTAATCGACCTGGACGCTCCGATGGCGGGAACTTCGGAGGAGGAGGGATCCACAGAGGGCTGGGGAGCCTTGCCTGGAGACGAACCTCCTGAAGGGGAGTTCAGCGACATCGTGCCGGTGGGTGTGTTCGAGGCGGCTGGCCCCTCCTCCGTGGAGACGGTGGACGAACCGGCTGAGGTGGAGGAGGGTTCCGATGCCGAGGAGGGGGAACCACCTCGAGGATCCCAGCCTCGTTGGCTCTTCTCCCTATTGAAGGACGCCGAGGAGTCTGGGGGCGAAGAGAATAAAGAAGAGGGCGGGGAGCCGGATTTGGACGCCTCCGAGACTCCCTCCGCCGAGGTGGAGTGGGTCCGTGAGGACCCGGACGAGGTCGAGCCAAGGCTCGACTGACCGTCCTCCGGATTGGCCTTGCCCGTCGGTTTCTTCTTGGACCTTCGGACCCGACTACGTCGGCCTTTTGTGCAGACGTCCCATCCCAACACCTGAACCCACGCTTCCCAGGACCGAGATGAATTACCCGGAGCTGCCCCAGAACCTCCTTGAACTGGAGGAGGAAACCCTCGAGAAATGGCGAGAGGAAGACCTCTTCCGCCAGACCATGGAGGCGAATGCCGCCGGCACACCCTTTGTTTTTTATGAAGGTCCACCGACGGCAAACGGCAGGCCGGGGCTCCACCACATCATCAGCCGTACTTTGAAGGATTTGGTGTGCCGGCACCGGGCCATGAAAGGGCATGATGTGACCCGGATTGCCGGGTGGGACACGCACGGTCTTCCGGTAGAGATCGAGGCAGAGAGAAAACTGGGGATCAGTGGAAAGCCGGAGATCGAGAAGCTTGGGATCGCCCGGTTCAACGAGGTCTGCAAAGCATCGGTCTTCACATACAAAGAGGATTGGGAGCAGCTCTCGGAGAGAATCGGCTACTGGCTGGACTACTCACGCCCTTATGTGACTTTCCACCCGGAGTACATCGAGTCGGTCTGGTGGATCCTCAAGGAACTTGCGAGCCGGGGCCTTCTCTATCGCGGTTACAAGAGCGTGCCGTATTGCCCCCGGTGCGGGACCGCCCTTTCCTCCCATGAGGTAGCCCAGGGATACCGGGACATCGAAGACGCCTCTCTTCACTTTCTCTGCCCGCTGATCGGAGAGGACGGCAGTCCCGATCCGGAGGGAAGGGCCTTCTTGGTTTGGACCACGACCCCGTGGACGGTCCCGTCCAATGTCGGGCTGGCCATCCATCCCCACCTGACCTATGTGGAGGCTCGTGCCGGAGACCGAAAGGTGATCCTGGCGGAGGCCATGGCGGAGCAAGTCCTTGGTGAGGACGTCGAGATTCTGAAGAAGTACTCCGCTCAAGAGCTGGAGGGTCAGCGTTATCTACGTCCGTTGGACCTGGTTCCAGCCCCCCAGGACACCGGGAACAGCTGGACCATCGTCTTGGAGGATTTTGTCAGCGCCGAAGAGGGGACCGGGCTTGTCCATATGGCTCCGGCCTTCGGATCCGACGATTACTCGGCGGGGCAGCATCGTCACCACGTTCAGCCGGCCATCGAGGCAGCGGCACGGACTGATCATGCTCCGGCCGGTGGACGATGCCGGCCGCTTTTTGGAAGAGATCCCTGTGGTGGGCGGGATGTTCGTCAAGGACGCCGATCCCCTCCTGGTGGAGGAGCTGAAGAAGGTCGGGAACCTGCACGCCCATGGGACCATGGTTCACTCCTATCCCCACTGCTGGCGTTGTGATTCCCCGCTCCTTTATATGGCCCGCGATTCGTGGTTCGCCGCCACCTCCACCGTGAAGGAGGAGATGCTCGAGGAGAACCGGAAGATCGGTTGGCTCCCTCCGGAGGCCGGGGAGAAACGCTTCGGGGAGTGGCTGGAGAACAACGTAGATTGGGCCCTTTCCAGGGATCGCTACTGGGGGACACCCCTGCCTGCCTGGGTTTGTGACGAGGACGAAGATCATGTGGACTGGATCGGAGGGATGGGCGAGCTGGCGGAAAAGGTCGGAGGGCTGCCCGAGGACTTCGATCCCCATCGGCCTTTCATCGACGAACTGACCTGGAAGTGTTCCGAATGCGGTGGGACCATGAAGCGGACCCCCGGGGTGGTGGACGTCTGGTTCGATTCCGGCGCCATGCCCTATGCCCAGTGGCACTACCCTTTTGAGAACCAGGCGGAGTTCGAGAGACACTTCCCGGCAGACTTCATCTGCGAAGCGGTGGATCAGACGCGAGGCTGGTTCTACTCACTCCTGGCCATCTCCACCATGCTGGGCCAGGGGAGTTCGTATCGGAACTGCATGGTCAACGGGCATATCCTCGACGAGGAAGGCCTGAAGATGTCGAAGTCCAAGGGGAATGTAGTCGATCCCTGGGATGCTGTTGCGGAACACGGTGCGGATGCCGTGCGC
This sequence comes from uncultured bacterium, assembly GCA_965365235.1. Taxonomy (GTDB): domain Bacteria; phylum Gemmatimonadota; class Gemmatimonadetes; order Longimicrobiales; family Gaopeijiaceae; genus CBDUAX01. The sequence continues at coordinate 1,338 of CBDUAX010000128.1, read as the reverse complement.
TGGTATCTTGTCACGGTCAGCCAACCGGGCGCCTCCAAACGGTATGATGACGAAGGGGTTCGGGAAGCCTCGAGAAGGTATTTCGACACTCTTTTCAACACCTACAAGTTCTTCTCCCAATATGCCCGAGCCGAGGGGTGGGAGCCTTCCGAGGCAGACCCGCCTCCTCCGGCGCGTCCGCTCATCGACCGTTGGGTGCTCTCCCGCCTCAACTCCCTGGTGTCCGAGGTCGAAACTGAGTTGGAGGTCTTCCATGTGACCCGGGCATACCGGGCCGTGGTGGACTTCCTGAATGATGATTTGAGCAACTGGTATGTGAGGCGGTCCAGGGCTCGTTTCTGGGGGAACCTGGACTCGGAAGATTCCAGGGCTGCCTTCCGCACGCTCTGGGAGGTGTTGGTGACCCTCTCCCGGCTGGTGGCACCCATATCCCCTTTCGTGGGGGATTGGCTCCACCGAGCTCTGGATGGAGGAAGCGCGCACCTTGCTCCGTTCCCGGCAGCGTTTGAGGGTCTGGTGGACCGAGAGCTGGAGGCGGGAATGGATGGGGTGAGGGCCCTCGTTTCCCTGGGGAGGGCGGCTCGGGAGGAGGTTCAGATCAGAGTGCGGCAACCGTTGGGGAAGATGTATGCGGTGACGCCCGAAAGGCTCGTTCTGGAAGGGGAGCTACTGGACCTTCTAAAAGGGGAGTTGAACGTAAAAGAAGTAGATTTCCTGAGTTCGAGTGATGGACTCGTTTCTTTGGTGGCGAAACCGAACTTCCGAACGCTGGGCCCACGGTTCCAGAAGAACACCGAAAAGGCTGCCGCGGCCATTCGGGGCCTCGCTCCGGAGGTGCTCTCGGCCTTCCGGGCCGGTGAATCGGTCTCGATCGAGGTAGGGGGTGAAGCTTTCCCCCTGACTCCGGAGGAGCTGGAGGTCGTGGAGGAAGCTCAGGGGGATTTGGTCGTCCAAGGGGATGGACGGTTCACGGCGGCCTTGGATTCCACCCTGACCCCCGAGCTACGGCGGGAGGGAGTGGCTCGAGAATTGGTGAATCGGATCCAACGGTTGCGGAAGGAATCTGGCCTGAAGATCACTGACCGAATCCTTCTCGGGATCGAAGGTGTTGGAGCGGTGCTGGATGCGGCTCGGTCTTATGAGGAGTTCATTGCGGGGGAGACTTTGGCCACGACTTTTTGGGTAGGGGGCGCTCTGCCAGAGGGTGTAACCCACGAGTTCTCCAGGGAAGTGGATCTGGACGGAGTCATCGCCCAGATTGGTCTTTCTCGGACCGGTGCCTGAGGATCGGGCGCCAATGGTAGAGACCGAACCGGAGGAGCCCAACGAGTTCCCGGG
>CBDUAX010000127.1:0-9810 GCA_965365235.1 uncultured bacterium | reverse complement strand
CTTTCTTTCCGGGTGCACCGGCAGCTCGGTCCTCCCAGACCCGGGGGTGGTCATCGACGGCCGGTTCGCCGAGTGGACGGATGTGCCGGTTCTGCTCCAGGACCCGGCGGACGTCCCTGACGAAACAGCCATCGACATCGGCGCCATCCACGCTGCGGCCGACGGTCGCCATCTCTTCTTCTCCGTCGAGACACGCCGACCGGTCAATGCCCAGGCCATGCGGGGAACCCTGTCGATTCTGCTCGACACCGACGACGATCGGGAGACAGGTGAAAGGCTGGAGGGCCTCTCCGGGGTGGATTTGGTAGTGGAACTCTCTCGTGCGGACCAGGTGAATGCCGAGGGGTACGGCGCCGGGATGGCCATCCGCCAGATCGGGCCCTCGGGGGCCCTGGGAGGACGGGAGAATGCCGGCGGCAGGGACCTGGTGGTCGCGCCGACATCGTCGACGGACCGGTTCGAGATTCGTCTGGCCCGTGCCTCGGAGGATGGGAAAGGGCACGCCGACCTGGCGGGCCCAGCTGCCCGGGTCCGGTTCGTTTTCAGCTCCTCGGGAAGGGTGGTGGACGGGACCGAGAGCGTGGCCCTGAGGCTCCCTCCTCTGGACGAAACGGTTCCACCTCTCTGGTCTGATCCTTTGGATCGGACCGGAGACGTGCGCGTCCTGGTCTGGAACGTCTCCAGCGAGAACTTCCGCGACCGACCGGAACGGTTCGCGCGAGTGATGGCCGCGGCAGACCCCGACGTTCTCCTCCTCGACGAGGTCTATGGGGCGGTCACAGAGGCCGACGTGCGGGCGTTTCTATCCAGGCCCAAGATGACGGCTGGTGGACCCTGGGAGTTTGTGTTGGGAAAGAGTGGAGGACGCCAGAAGACCGTCGTTGCCAGCCGGATGGGGATCCGGCCGGAGACCGCTCTCGAGCGCCTCCCCTATCCGGAAGGGGCGCTGGACACACTCGGGGAACGGTTTCCCGAGGGTCAGCGACTCCTCGATCTGGAGGGGGAAAGGGGGTTGGCCAGTGTCGGGGCGTGGGTCGACGTGGCCGGGCACCCGGTTCTTTTCGTTCCCGTCGACCTCCAGAGTGCAGGCTACGACGGATCACTCCAGGACGAGCTCAGGATTCTCCAGGCTGCAACGTTAAGGGCTTTCATCGCGAGAGCCACCGGTGATTCAGGTCCCAATGTTGGCGTGGTAGTGGGTGGTGATCTGAACCTGGTTGGATCCCCCGCTCCCCTTGATTCCTTGGTCCGGGGATTGGACGCTGGAGCCGACCTTTTACCCGTGGACACCTACCGCCTCACGGACCGCTCCATGGCCACCTGGAGGAACCCAAACGTTCCATTCACACCGGGGCGGCTGGATTTCGTTCTGATCTCCGGCTCAACTCTATCGGCAAGCCGGGCGTTTGTGTTTCATGCCGGTGAGTTGTCCGAGGATCTACGCCAGCGGATGGGTGTGGAGCCGGAAGACGCTGAATTGACCTCCGACCATCTCCCGCTGGTGGTCGATCTCTCAATCAGACGGACCCGGCAATAAGACGGGTGATCTGGGAGCTCAACCCTCTGGAGCGGTTCGGTACTGCTCCAATAGGCCCTGAAAGCCGGGATGGTCTCGAATGGGATCAAATAGCGGGTCAAGATCCAAGGTGTGCACGCTGACCGGCGAGGGGTTCGCCAACACGGTTTCCAGGTAACCGAGTGCCTGGTCGGCGAGGCCGGCTTGAGCTAGGACCCTGGCTGCCGCCTCGACGGTCCTGAGGCTCGAGAGAGCATCCCCCGCCTCCTGCCTCAACCGGGCAGCGGCGGTCGCACGCTCCCCGGCCTCGTTTTGCCGGCCCAATCCGGCGTACACAAACCCCAAGGCAATCAGAATCCGTTCATCGTTGGGGTTTTCGGGGGCCAGAGGTTCCAGAACCACGCGAGCGGAATCGAAGGCGAGAGAGGCAGCGGATTCGTCCCCTCGGAGTTGGTGAGCCCAACCCGAGTATACCGGCTTGGGGAGATAGGCCACCTGGGTTTCGAACACGGGTGTGTCGATTCCTTCGAGCAGAGCAAGCAGGCCTTCAGCATCCCTTTCCCAAAGTGCCAGGTTCACACGCGCCAGGTCGATCTCCGGCAGGTGGAGCCCCCGGGGAAGACCATTGACGACAGCACGGAGCGTGTCGAGTTGTCCCTGCCAATGAGCGTAGGTCTGTCCTTTCTGGATGGCCGCGTCGTAAAGATCCGGAGCAAGGTTCGACGCCCGGTCATACGCCTGTACGGCTTCGGCATACCTTCGAGTAAAGCCAAAGCTATGACCGCCCAGATCATAGAATAATGTAGGATTCCGGGGATTCAGCTGGGTGGCTTCCTCGAAAGCCGAATAAACCTCGGGCCAATCTCCCAACCGGCGGTGGGTGTAGCCAATTCTCGACACGATCTCGGCGTCATTCGGCAGTCCCTCCAGCGCGATTTGGTACTCTGCCAGCGCTTCTTCAAAACCTCCTCGGACGTAATTCATCCAAGCGATGGCAGCATGGGCCTGGGGCAGGTCTGGCTGGAGGCGAAGGGCTTCCTCAGCCTCCTCCCTCTGTGCTTCAAAGCGCTCCGGGGAGGGATCGAACCGCTCCCAGAGCATCATCCCGTGGACTCTGGAGAGGGCCGCACGGGCGTGGGCGAAGGTCGGGTCAAGAGCGATCGCCCGCGCGTAGAGTGCTTCAGCCGCCCTGAAATCGGCTTCGTGGTAGCCTGGGCGCGTGTCATAGCTACGACCCTGGAGGAAAAAGTCGTAGGCTTCCAGGTCCTCGGTCCCGACTCTCCCGAGTTCCAATTCCTCCCTGGGGGACACGGTAGCCTGAAGCGCATCCGCGATGGACTGGGCGATCTCGGTTTGTATGGAGAGAAGGTTGGCCACCGATAGAGACCGGTCGTACGAAGCTGCCCACGCAAAATCATCGTTTTGGGCGTCGATGAGCTGTACGCTGAGGCGAACCGAATCCCCGGCTCTCAGTAGCCCCCCCTCCAGGATGTAGCTCACGCCCAACTCTGCTGCGATCTCCCCGGCGGTTTTGGGAGAATCGCGAAACTGTAGAACCGACTGCCGGGAGATCACCCGGAGACCCCCGATTTTCGACAAGCGAGTCAGGATCTCGTCGTGGATCCCGTCCGTGAAGTGGGCGTCCTCCTCGTTCCCGCTCCGGTTCACCCACGGAAGTGCGGCGACTGAAGGACGACCGGCTCGACGGGTCGACGATGGGTCGGGCCCCGACATCCCGGGAGAAACCGGGGGAGGTTCTGAGGGGAGGAGCTTCAACGCCGCACCCGCGATCACCAGGAGGAAGGCGATGAGCAAGACTTCGGTCCCTTTGACACGCTGCCGGCCCCGCTCTCCGTGATACCAGGCAACCACCAGGATTACGAACAGACCGATGAACGCCAGCAACCCCAGGCCCTGAGGGATCAGGGGAGACCAGGAGAGCCGTATCGCCGCGAAGCCCACGACCTGGAGAACAACCCAGGCGCCGGCGAGGTAGACCAGGGCCCATTGAATGAGAGCCCGGTCTCTGACCCGCTGAAGGAAGGCTTCTCCGACGCCAACTGGAGGAGCGGAAATGGGAGTGCCGTCCTTGCCGCTTGGCTTCTCGTCGCTCGGCCAGAACTCTCCTTCCCCTCCCCTTTCCGCCTTCGCCCGGACTGCCTCCTTGGTCGGGACGGATATTCCCTCGGTGGATATGGCAAAGACCTGAAGTTGGTATTCCACCTTCTTGAGCCGTACGGCCCCGATTGAAACTGCAGAGAGGGAGGGGTGATTCTTGATCTCGTCGAACACCTTCCCCGAGATCATGATGCCGCCCGGAGCCGAGAGGCCCTCGATCCTCGATGCGACGTTTACTCCATCCCCGAAGACGCCGTCCGCATCATGTACGATGTCGCCTGTGTGGATTCCAATCCGGAGTGGGATCAGAGACTCCTCGGCAAGAGCCCGTTGCACTTCCACCGCACACTGTACCGCCTCCACGGCGCTGGCAAAGATGGAGAGGGTGCCGTCACCGTAGTACTGGAGGACCTCGCCATGATGTCTCTGCACCGCGGAGGAGAGGATCGAGCGATGCTGATCCCGCTGCGCCCGGGCATCGTCCTCGTCCCCCTGCATGAGGGCCGTGTAGCCCACCATGTCTGCGAACATGATGGCGACGAGTTGGCGGGTGCGCTCCTCAGGCATGGAAGGCCGGGTCAGAGGAGAAACTGGCCACAGGTTGTCGTTTCATATGCTGATCCCCCAATGTCCGTGCCGACCAGGACCGTGCCAGCTCGGACCCATAGCGTACGGCTCCGGGAAGAGGAATCTGCCTGCTGGAGCCCGTACCACGATGCAGGGGCAAGATTGGCGGAGGTCAGGGAAGGGGCAAGAATTTCCTTTCTTCCCTTGGTTCTCGAATGCTGGGATCCGAGTCCTTTTGTGGTCCTGGCGAAGGCGAGCCGAATCCGTTGGTGGGAAATTAACCCGGAAGTGTCGGGGCAGCCGGCGGTAGGCCCAAATTCGCCTTGAGCCTGGGTGGCAGATGGTATCCCCTTCTTGGCTCCCGGGGGCTCGGCCCTGGGTTGAGAAGCTCCTACGGCCTAGCCGAATGGCCACCGAACAAAGAGGTTCAGCACCTTTTGGCGACTCCCTCCCAGGCCGGTCTGAAAAAGGACATCCGCTTGCACCACGCTACCGCCATGGTGGTGGGGATCATCATCGGTGCTTCCATCTTCGTTCAACCCTCGGAAATCACCGGCCCGGTCCCCTCCCTCTACGGAGCTGCCCTGGTTTGGCTGGTAGCAGGGCTCCTCACCTTCTTTGGGGCTCTGGTGACGGCGGAGCTGGCGTCGACGTTCCCACAGAGCGGGGGGGTCTATGTGTACCTTCGGGAAGCATTCTCACCCCTGATGGGTTTCTTGTGGGGGTGGGCCATGTTTTGGACCATGCACACCGGGATCATCGCCGCCATCGCCATGGTTTTCGCCAGGTATCTGGCCTACTTCCTCCCTTTGGGAGGTGCCGGGATCAAAGCAGCGGCTGTGGTCGCCATCCTCTTCCTCTCGTGGGTGAACTACCTGGGCGTCAAACAGGGAAGCAATCTCCAGACGGCCTTCACGGCTGCGAAAGTCCTGGCAATTCTCCTCATGATCGTCGTGGGATTCGTCTTCGGGACGCCTCCGGACGCCGGGCTTCCCGACGCTGCGGTCACAGCTTCCGGTACCGCTGCAGCGGTTGGTTCTGCCCAGACCATTCCCAGCCATGGTGGAGTCGGCCTTCTGGGTGGGGCCTCCCTTCAGGACTTCCTCCTGGCGCTGGTGGCCGGTCTCTTCGCCTTCGGCGGTTGGCATATGGTGACGTACAGCGCTGAAGAGACGGCTGAAGCGAGAAAGACCATCCCCAGGGCCCTCACTCTGGGTGTGCTGGTGGTCACCTTTTGTTACGTCGCTCTCAATGCCGTCTACTTCTATGTCCTACCCCTGGAGACGGTCATCAGCTCTGACCGGGTCGCAGCGGATGCGGCCGACGCCGTTCTGGGCCATGGTGGAGCTTTCATGTCCGGTCTGGTGGTCTTTTCCACCTTCGGAGCCATCTCCGGGATCATCCTGGCAGGGCCACGGGTCTACTTCGCCATGGCCCGGGATGGACTGCTTTTCAAGTGGGTGGGGACCCTCCACCCCGCCCGGGGCGTACCCCACCGGGCGATCTGGCTCCAGGGCGTATGGGCTTGCGTCCTCGTGCTCACGGGAACCTATCGGGCCCTTTTCACCCGGGTAGTCTACACCGAGTGGATCTTCTTCGGGTTGATGGCGTTGGGGCTTTTCCTCTTCCGCAGGAGGCCAGGACTGACCCGAGACTACTCGGTGTGGGGCTATCCCCTGGTTCCGGCCATCTTCGCATTTTTTGCCTTCGCGATCGTGGCCAATCAGATATTTGCGGATCCCGCTGAAAGCGCTCTGGGGTTGGGGTTCGTTCTCTTGGGTGTGCCGGTCTACTATACCTGGGGCCGAAAGGGTTATCACAAGGAGACACCCGCATGATCATCGACTTCCATAACCACTTCTACCCGCCCGAGTTCATCGCCGCGGTCAGGAAGGGTCCCAGCAACTTCCGGGTCACTGACGACGATGCTGGAAACCCTGTTCTGCACTCACCGGGGGACTACAACGTTGTTGTTCCCGGACACCGGGACATCGACTATCGAACGGGGGTCCTGGACGATGCCGGGGTGGACATGCAGGTCCTCACCTTCACCTGCCCTGGTACCAGTTTCGAAACCCCAGACCGGGCGGCGTGGCTGGCTCCCCTCATCAACGACGCATTGGCGAAGATCAAGGAGGAACGTGGGGACCGGTTCACCGCACTGGCCCACCTCCCGATGAACAACCCTGAAGCTGCGGTTCAGGAAGCGGAGAGGGCTCTGAAGGAACTGGGCTTCCGGGGGTTCATGCCCTTCGGAAACGCCAACGGCGTGCCCCTGGCCGACGAGCGGTTTTGGCCCCTTTTCGAAGTCGCAAATGACAACGATGCGGTGATGTATATCCACCCCACCTACCCATTGGGGGTAGAGGCTATGACCGAGTACATGCTCATGCCCATGGTGGGGTTCCTTTTTGATACCACGCTAGCCGCGACTCACCTGGTGCTGGCTGGCGTGCCGGAACGATTTCCGAGGATCCGTTGGGTCCTGGCACACCTGGGCGGGACCATCCCCTACCTCGTGGAGAGGCTGGACCGATGCTTCCATGCGTATGGGGTTTCGAGGAAAGACATCTCGAAGCCCCCTTCCGACTATCTCAAACACTTTTTTTATGACACAGTGAACTTCGATCCTGCCGCCTTGCGTTTGGCCATCGATTTTGCTGGGGTGGATCAGACCCTGGCGGGGAGCGACTACCCCCATCTCATCGGCAGTCTTGAGAAGATGAAGGGGAGCCTGCGGGAATTGGGCCTCAGTTCCGAGGAACAGGAGAAGATCCTTGGGGGGAACACAAAGAGACTGTTGGGACTAACCTGAAGGACAAACCGCCTTTCATCGGGCCGGCGGTTGATTCTTTTGTACTTCTGGCTCAGGGGAAAGCAGGGGAAAGTATGAGCAGCGCTGCTCGGAGCCTCTTCGTAGGGATCTACTACCTGGGGGCGGCCAGGGCCGAGCTCCGGCTCATCTTCCGGTTGAGCGTACCGATCCGGGCCTCGCATCTTCTCTCTTTTTTGCGGCGTTCGTAGGCCTTTGACTTGTGGAGCCCGTTCTTCTCCGCTTTGGCTTGGTCGATGCGTTTGCGGCGACCCGTACCTGGCAGGGCCTTCGCGCTGACCAGGCTGAGACGGTCCAGGCCTGGTTGGTCGGGATCTTTGACGTACGACCAGGCCGGTGGATACAGATACGGCCTGAGGAGACAATCTTGATTTGGGAGGTGGAGGGTGAGGCCAGTTCCGGGTGCAGCACTTGTAGGCGTTTTGATGGTCCTGATCTTTGCGAGTTCCGCCCTGTCCCAGCAGGCCACCCCATGGTGCTTCACCGGGGTGCACCCTGGGGAGGTGGACGGAACCGTGTTCCTCCCCGAGGGGGATCTGTTCTGCCCTCTTCTGGCGGATCCCAAGGCCGAACACTCCTTCGTCAGCTACCTGAACGGCGACTTTCCCCCATTCGAGGACGGCGCTATGACAAACGGGGAGGTCAGGATCGGGTCTGTGGGCATCGGGGATGCCTTCCCATTGGTGAGGTGGACGGGAGGAGCCCCGGGGAATGGCCTTCAGATTGGTCTGGTTGGAGGGATCTTCGCCCAGTTCAACCTGGATGCCCAATCCCTGGACCTGATCAACGCAGACTACCTGGTGGGCGTGCCCATCACCTTGCGGTGGGCTGGGTTTTCGTCGCGCCTACGTATCTACCACCAGAGCTCCCACCTCGGTGACGAGTTTCTTCTGCGATCTTCCATCGAGCGGGAAAACCTCTCCTTCGAAGCGTTGGACCTCCTTCTCTCCCAGGAGGTGGGCCCCTTCCGGGCCTATGGTGGAGGGGAGATCCTCTTCAATCGGGAGCCAGAAACCCTGGAATCAACGCTGGCCCACGCCGGGTTGGAGATCCGGATCGGTCAGCTTCGGGGCATCCGGGTTCTCGGAGCCCTGGACATGAAGGCGACGGAACAGCAGGACTGGGAACCCGGTTGGAGCGCACGGGCCGGGTTGGAGGTGGCAGCCTGGAGGGACGAAACCCATCCTCCTCGGATGTGGGGGTTGTTCGCGGAGTTCTATGACGGGCCTTCACCCTACGGTCAGTTCTTCCAGGAGCAGGTCAGGTACATGGGCGTGGGTCTGCATTTGTCGCTCTGATCCGTGCGGGCGTCAGAAATTCTTCCTTGACCCCTCTTTCCAGGCGTCCCTAACGTAGAAGATGGGCCCTGCGGCGAATCCCCCCCTCCCACAGCGAGGGTCCTGAAGGATTTGTGTTCTCTCTCTCCCACTGGGAGGTCTCCATGCGTCGCCTTTTCCTTTTAGGCTCCGTTCTCCTCCTCGCATCCTGTTCCGACGCCCCCGAATGGTTCGTCGGCCCCGAAAACCCCGACCCCAACCTTTCTTCCTTGGAGATCCTTGCGGGTTCTGCCCAGGTCCCGGCCTTCCAGCCTGGCGTGGTGGTCGTCCGATTCCGGCCCCAGGCGCCAGTTCCGGAGATCGCGGCTACCCATGGCGCAACCGTTGCGCGGACGCTGAAGCAAGACATCCGGGTTCTACGCGTGCCGGAGGGTCGCGAACAGGTGGTGGCTTCCGCCCTCTCGCGGAACCCTGGGGTGCTCTTCGCCGAGCTCAGCGTGCCCAGGACCCTGGGCATTCCCTGCGAAGACGCTGATGGCGACTGCACGGTCCCGTCAGACGAGCTTTTTGGTCGGCGATGGGACCTGCACAATGACGGCGCCGTCCGGGACGCTGGAGGTGCCATCCTCGAGGACCAGGGGCTGGTCCCTGATGCAGACATGGATTGGCTCGAGGCCCATGAGCGGCTCGGGAGCTTCACCGAAGGCGCGCTTGTGGGGATCGTCGATACAGGGATATTCCCGAGTCACGAAGACCTGAGTGGCCGGCTCCTGGCCCAACACGATTTTTTCAATATCGACCCCATTGCCGAGGACGATCATGGCCACGGAACCCATGCCTCCGGCATCATGCTCGCCCACGGGGACAACGGGAAGGGCGGAGCCGGTGTGGCCTATGGCCCCAACATCCGCCTGGCCATGGCCAAGGGGTGCGGGAATACGATCATCGGGTATCTCTGCTGGTCCCCTGACATCGCCGACGGGATCATGTGGCTTGCCGACCAGGGTGTCGCGGCGATCAACCTGAGCCTGGGAGGGGAGTCGCCTTCGAGCGCGGAGCAGGTGGCCCTTCAGTACGCCCAGGCCAGGGACGTACTTTCCGTCTGTGCCGCTGGAAACGACGAGGGTGCTGTCGATTGGCCGGGGGCTTTCCCCGAGTGCATGGCAGTGAGCTCCACAGGGTGGAATGACGACCTGGCCAGCTACTCCAGCTTCGGCCCCGAAGTGGAGGTAGCGGCGCCCGGAGGAGAGATCCTCCACCCAGACGGCCTGGACATGATTCTGTCCACCTGGCTCACCGGGGGATATGCCTATATGGCCGGCACCTCCATGGCCGCTCCACAGGTCACGGGGCTGGCCGCCCTTCTGCACGCATTGGGTGTGACGGGGGCGGACGAGAAAAGAGCTCTCATCCGGGCTACGGCGGATGATCTGGGTGCCCCCGGATTCGACACCCAGGTCGGCGGATAGAAGCCGTTCCGCAGCAGTATGTATATATCG
>CBDUAX010000126.1:0-9828 GCA_965365235.1 uncultured bacterium | reverse complement strand
GCATAGCGCCGGGGAGAAATGCCGGCGATGACGACCTTGGTGAGGCTTTCGGCCTTGATGGCTTCGTTGATGGCTGCAAGCCCTGCACCCTCGCAAGACTCGATGGTCGTACAGAAGGGTACGCTGTATTCACCGGTGGCGACCTCGCAGAGCGCGTCGACATCCAGGGCTTCAGCGATCCCATATCCGGTGCAGATGAATACGCCGATCTTGTCTTCCATGGGAGTCATCCTCTCTTGACGCACTGAATGGCTTTCAGCGCGGCAGCCGTGGATTCCTTGGTCGCTCGGGAAACGTCGCAGGGGCCCTTGGCGCACCCTGCGGCGTAGACTCCTTCCGTGTCCGTGGCCCCGTCCAGGAAGCCGTACTCATCCATCTCGACCTCGAAGGGAATGGGCGTATCGGCTGTCTCGGGCACGATTCCGGTGGCCAGAACCACCATTTCGAACTCCGGCTCAGGCTTCTCGCCAGCGACCGTGTCCTCCACGTCCAGGACGAGGTTCCCGCCGGCTGCCTCCGTGACTCCCGCGACCTTCCCCTTCACGAAGGTGATGTTTTCGTCTTCCAGGAGGTCGTAGTAGAAGGTTTCCAGGCGGCTGATGGTCCGGATGTCGATGTAGAAGATGGTGATCTTCACATCGGGGTACTGTTCCCGGAGGTACCTGGCCTGTTTGAGGGAAGCCATGCAACACACGGCGGAACAGTAGGGCAGGTGGTTCTCGTCCCTCGACCCTGCGCACTGGACGAATGCCACCGTTTTCGGTGCCTCGCCATCCGACGGGCGGAGGATCTTCCCTTGGGTGGGACCCGTAGGGGCCGCTAGCCGCTCCATCAGGATGTTGGTGACGACATTCTTTGCCTTCCCAAAAGCCAGATTCTCCAACTTCGTGGCATCGTAGGGTTTCCATCCTGTGGCCACGATGACGGCGCTGGCATCGATCCAACTCTCCGATTCCTTCATGTCCAGGTCGATGGACCCTGGAGGAGCTTTTTCAGTCAACGTCGCCACGTCCCCGTCGGATAGAGCCTCCCGGTCCAGGACGTGGAGAGACGGGAAGGCCGCATCATGAGGGTAGTAGAGGGCCTTGGTAGTCCCGATCCCCATGTTCAAGCCGTCGGGACGCTCCGAGGAAATCGCCTCCGCGACGGAATCATCCAGGGGGACCTCCCCTGTTACGTATCGGGGCTGCGTGAGAATTCGGGCCCGGAAGTCACCGGCTTCTCCGGTGAGCTCCTCCACCGTGGAGAGAGTATGTACGGCGATATTCGGATTATTCCGGACACGCCGGACATTGATCTCGAAGCCGCAAGCGGGAGGGCACATCTTCGGGAAGTACTTGTGAGAGCGCATGACACGCCCACCAAGGAACGCGTCTCTTTCGACGAGGACCACCGGATACCCGACCTCGGCAATCTCAACGGCCGCGGTCATCCCGGAGATCCCCCCCCCGATGACGAGGATTGGTTTTGTTTCAGGGTTCATGACAAACTCCAGCGAAAAAGGTTGCGACACCTTCCTCATAGATTGGCGGGCAAGCCATGGCGAAAAGCGGTTAGGAGGGTTCAGGGAACTCTTAACCACATTATGTGATGGATTTCTCACATTGTCAAACGCTATGTGACGAAAATCTCACTTGGCCGAAAAGGCCCGAATCATGGCCGGTTTCCCGGTATCCAACCCACCCTCGTGGAACGGGCCCCATGCCCCTATTTTCATGGAGGGAGTTGCCCGGGCCCCTCAGTGGCCCATATGCATTAGTGGCTTCTCGTTCGCGTTCCAGGCTTCGTCACACACGTCCGGTGGTCCTGAACCACCGGCTCGGAATCGCGGTACATGGACACTCCTGCGGCCCAAGGTCCGGACCAAAAGCTGACCCTGCGAGGGGCACTCAGAAGCGTGCGCCTGGTTTGGAAGGTCAACGGCCTGTTCCTTCTGATCCTGGTCGCAGCACTGGGACTCACCTCCTACTTCACGAATCTGGACTTCGAACGGTCCGAGACCGAAGCGGCTCGTGAACTGTCGCTGGACACCTCCAACCGAATCGTCCGCCGAATACGGGCCCTCATGGTGGAGGGGGAATCCCACGACCTGGTGGGTCTCGTCAACCGGATGGCCTCGGAGAATCCGGCGTTTGGAGACATCCGGCTTCTCTCCCACGACGGGACGGTCCTGGCCTCCCAGCTGCCGGGAGCCCCTCTTTCGGTGGATTCGGCCTCGTGGCCTTGCTCCGTATGCCACATTCCGGTGGTGCCCGCCCGGGACTCTACGGGGTGTTCATTCTGTGAAACCCTTGAGCAAGAAGGGGGGGATCGGGCCCTCTCGGTCGTTACCCCCATCTTTGGGGGAGAGGGTTGCCGGGCTGCCGGCTGCCACACTACCGCCAGCGATTCCACGATCCTTGGCGTGATCCAGGCCGACTACTCCCTGGCGAGAATCGACGCCCTGATGGGCCAACGAATTCGCCACACAGTGTACGCCATCATCCTGTCGCTGATCCTGGGGACCATCGCGACGTGGTGGATGACCGAGCGGCTCCTGGGCCGGCGCATTCGAGCCATGCGGGAGGGAGCCCTCCGACTGGCAGAGCACGACTTCAGCTTCCGCTTCAGTGATCGGACCGGAGATGGGCTGGCCGAGCTCGTGGGTGTGTTCGACAACATGACCTCCGAACTCTCCACGACAATGTCGGAGCTGATGAGTGCGAGGGAGCACCTTCAGGCCATCGTGGAGAACTCTGCCGATATCATCATCACGGTAGACCCGACGGGTCTCATCACCACCTTCAATCCCGGCGCCGAGGAGATCCTGGGATACAACCGTGAGGAAGTCATTGGACGGCGGATCGAAATGCTCTTCGCCGATCCTCGAGAACGGGATGCGGCCATCGCCCAGCTCGATCACACCGACCATGTCGTGAACTATGTCACCCGGTTCGTGACCAAGGAGGGGGTGATCCGGAATGTCCTCCTGACCTTGTCTCGGCTCCGGACCCCGGAAGGGGAGCCTATCGGTACGATGGGCATGAGCAAGGACATCACCCGTGAGTTGGAGCTACAGAGGCGCCTCTACCGCTCCCAGAGGATGGCGGCCCTTGGTCAGGCCATTACCGGAATCCAGCACACCATCAAGAACATGCTCAACGTGATGAAGGGCGGGTCTTATATGGTGAAGCTGGGCTTGAACAGCGATAACCGGGACGTGTTGATGGAGGGGTGGGAAATGGTCCAGCAGGGCATCGACGACATGACGGAGATGTCCAAGAGCATGTTGGATTTCGCCCGCACCAAGAAGCTGAAGATCAGGCCCACAGATCTGGGGGATCTCGCCCGGAAGATTCACGCGTTGAGTGACCCGAAGTTCAGAGACGAAGGCGTCGATCTGGACCTGGACCTTGATCCCGAGCTTCCCCTGGTGGACTGCGACCCCGAGATGATCCGGTCCGTCATCATGGACCTGACGAGCAACGCCCTGGACGCCTGTTCCTGGAAAGAGTATGAGGAGGGGGAGACACCCAGGGTCACGTTGGGGGTGCATTCCGGCACGATGAATGGTAGGGTAGAGATCGTGGTAACGGACAACGGGGGGGGGATGTCGGAGGAGGTCCGGGAAAGGGTCTTCACCCCCTTCTTCAGCACGAAAGAAAAAAAGGGGACTGGGATGGGGCTGGCCGTGGTCGCCCGCATCGTCAGCACCCATGAAGGAAAGACCACCGTGGAGTCGGAGCCTGGGAGGGGAGCGACCTTCCGGGTATCCTTGCCCACCAGGGGACCGAGCCTGAGAGAGGAGAACGTTGATGCCTAAACGAGTGTTGGTGGTTGATGATGATGAGAATACGAGACGGTTCCTTTCCGTCGCACTGGAGGCCAACGGCTACCAGGCGGTGACTGCCGAGGACGGGGACGATGGATACAATAAGGTTCAGGAGGAGAAGCCTGACCTGATTCTCCTAGATGTCATGATGCCGAAGAAGACCGGCTTTTCTCTCTTCAAACAGCTCCGGCGAAAAGAGGAGTTCAAGGACATCCCTGTCATCATGCTGACAGCGGTGGCGGAGGTTCTGGAAGAGGACGAGAGCCAGGCGGAAGGGGAGACCTTCGAGCGCCCCTTCGACAGCCTCCGGGACAGTTTGCGAAAAGCCATCGTCAAGATGAGGGACGAGGGTCTGGTCAAGCCCGAGATCTTCATCGACAAGCCCATCGATCCGGAGCAGCTCATCGAGGAGGTCAAGAGCCTCATAGGCTGACGCGCCGGGCTGGGACCCCAGAGATCTCAGCCTGAGGATCCACGAGCTGCCCCATCCGCCGACCCTCCAGCTGGTGAAATAACCCCCGGCTGGAGGGTTGGTTTATGGCAGGGATATCTGTCCTTCCCCGGGGGCTCTGGTATGGAACGGACTGGCCGCCTGGAGCGCCATTGACCCCCTCCCCCACCTGCAGTATGGTGCCCGTCCACACCGTCCCACCCGGCCCCGGATCCTGTGGAACCGGGGGAGATTGAAGGGTGAACCCTGGAGGGCCCCATGTTGTCTTTCGAGAGCGTAAAGGCCGTCAAGGAGTTCGTCTCCGAACAGGAGATCGAATTCATCAGCTTCTATCTGAGCGATATCGATGGGCGCCTGAGGGAGGTGACCATTCCCGCCGAGACCTTTTCGGAAAAGACCTTGGATTTGGGGATCGGCTTCGACGCTTCGAATTTCGGGTTTGCCGAGGTGGACCGGTCGGATATGATCCTGAAGCCGGATCTGAATTTTGCTTTCCTCGATCCCATCGAGGACGAGCGCCGGGTCCTCTGCTTCTTCTGCCACATGCTGGAGGTGGATAGCCGGGCCAGGTTCACGCAGGACCTCAGGCACCTGGTTCTCAAGACGCTGGAGGTCCTGAAAGCGGAAGGCGTCGCCGACGAAGCGCAGGTCGGGGTTGAGTTGGAGTTCCATGTCCTTGACCAGCTCTTTTCGGTCAGAACGCCAAGAGAGCAGTCCTTTCGGGTCGAAAGCCTCGAGATGGTCAGCCCCCCGGGAGGGGAGGAGATCTACCGCATCGCCCCAAAGCGTGGGTATTTCCGGGCTGAGCCGAACGACCACCTGTTTTCCATCCGGAACGAGATCGTCTCCATCTACCAGGCTCTGGGATTGAAGGTGAAGTACCACCATCACGAGGTCGGGAGCTCCCAAGCGGAGATCGAATTCGACCTCTCCCCTGTGGAGCAAATGGCCGATGGGACCGTTCTGGCGAAGATGATCGCCCACAGGGTTGCCAAGCGGCGAGGGAAGATCATCACCTTCCTCCCGAAACTCTTCCCCAACGAGCCCGGCAATGGGCTCCATGTTCACCATTTCCTTACCAAAGGCGGCGAGAACGTCTTCCACGACGACTCCGGCCTCTACCACCTGAGTGCCACGGCCCTGCAATACATTGCCGGAATCCTCAAGCACGCCTCCTCCCTCCTGGCGCTGACCAACCCCACGACAAACTCCTATCGCAGGCTGGTGCCGGGGTATGAAGCGCCGGTAAAGGCCGTGTTTGCCGAGGGGAATCGATCAGCAGCCATTCGGATTCCGGGGTATGTGAAGGACCCGGCCAAGCGGAGGTTCGAGTTCCGAACCATCGATGCCACCTGCAACCCGTACATGGCCTTCGCCGCCATCATGCTGGCGGGATTGGACGGAGTGAGGCGGAAGCTGGATCCCACCAGGGAGGGGTTTGGTCCCTACGAAACGAACCTCTATGAGCTCCCGGAAGAAGAGCTCTTGAAGATCCGTTCTTTCCCAAGCTCTCTTGGAGAAGCCCTGGACGCGCTGGAAGTGGACCGGGCATACCTCACCAGGGATGGGGTCTTCCCCGAGTACCTCCTGGACGAGTGGATCGCTACGAAGCGGAAGGATATCGAAGAGATGCGGGTGGTCCCGCACCCCTGGGAGGTCGCACGGTACTACGACATCTGACCCTGGGCCTATCTCAGGAGACCGGAGAACAAAAGATAATGACACGGCACATCTCCCTCCTCTTTTTCATTCTTCTGGTCTTCCCCCAACATCCTCTCCAAGGCCAGGTCGACTGGGATGCCGTAGAGATCGAGGCCACGGCTCTGAGAGGAGGGGTCCACATGCTCACAGGGGCCGGAGGCAACCTGGCCGTATTCCTCGGCCCCGAGGGTGGGTTGGTCGTGGACTCCGACTACGCCGAGTTGACGGACCGGATTCTCTCCGCCATTTCCGATCTTCCAGGCTTGACTGGGGAGGGGGAACCCGAGCCCGGCCCGGTGGAGATACGGTTCCTGGTGAACACTCACTGGCACTTCGACCATACGGGCGGAAATGGGAATTTTGCCCGAAACGGGACCCTCATTTTCGCTCATGAAAGGGTAGCCCGGCTAATGGAGGGGACCCAGGCGATGCCGGCCCTGGACAACCGAGAGGTACCCGCGTCCCCACCCGAGGCCCGTCCTGTCGTCACCTTCAACGAACGGTTGAACCTCTCCCTGAACGGGGAGCTCATTCATCTCGTCCACATGCCGGCTGCCCATAGCGACGGTGATGTGATCGTTCACTTCCGGGATGCCGACGTGATCCACTTGGGAGACCTGTTCTTCAACGGCATGTACCCGTACATCGACGTTGATTTCGGGGGAAACCTGGAGGGGATGGTGGGTGCCGTAGGTGAGGCCCTGGCCCACTCCAACGAGTCCACCCTCTTCATCCCCGGACACGGCCCCCTGGCCACACGGAACGACCTCCGGGCCTATCACGAGATGCTCAAAACGGCACTCGACCGGATCAAGCCCCTGGTTGAGGGCGGAAAAACCAGAGAAGAGGTCATCCAGGCCAAACCCACAGCCGGCCTGGATGACGCCTGGGCCCGGGAAGGCTCCTTTGCGGAGCCTGACGCCTGGGTGGGGCTGGTGTTCGACGGGATGGTCAAAGCGGGACGGGGAGGTTAGGCTCCCACCCGTCCCTCGACAGGCTGGACAAACTTCCGGACAGGAAGAACCGATTCAACCCAGTTGACGCCCCCTGAGAAGGAGACGCCACCGAATGACCGAAACCTCACAAGCCTTCTTCAACGACCCCATGTCCGTCTTCGCCTTTTTGGCGACCCTGGTTGCGGTCATCTTCTGGCTCTCGGGGGTCAAGAAGTTCGAAAAGTTCTTCGAATATGTCCCGCCAGTCATCTTCGTGTATTTCGTCCCGATGTTCGCCACCACCATAGGGATCACCCCCATCGCATCCCCCACCTACGACTTCACTACCCGGTACTTTCTTCCGCTGGCGCTCTTCCTCCTCATGATCTCCATCGACCTGAAGAGCGTTGCCAAGCTGGGCCCCATGGCCCTGTTCATGGTGTGCGCCGGAACGCTCGGGATCATCATCGGTGGCCCCATCTCGCTGGCGGTCTTTGGATCCTTCCTTCCTGAGGACGCCTGGAAAGGTTTTGCAGCCTTGTCGGGAAGCTGGATCGGGGGCACGGCCAACATGGTGGCTGTGGCTGAGAGCGTGGATACGCCCGAGTCGGCTTTTGGGCCCATAATCGTTGTGGATACGGTCGTCGGATACGGCTGGATGGGAGTCCTGCTCTTTTTCAGCGTCTGGCAGAAGAAATTCGACCGCTTCATCAACGCGAACACCTCCGCCATCGAAGAGACCAACGCCCGGCTGGCGGAGATGGATCGAGACCGCCACCCCACTACGGTGAAGGACTCGGCGTTCCTCATCGGGGTTGGGATGGGCGCCGCCGTATTGTCCGTAAACCTGGGGGCCAAGATCCCCCCTCTGGGAGATCCGACCATCATCAGCGCCACAACGTGGGCGGTCCTGATCGTGGTAACGGGTGGCCTCCTCCTCTCCTTCACCCCCCTCAGGGAATACGAGAAAGTGGGCGCCTCCCAGTTCGGGTATACGGCCCTCTACCTCCTCCTGGCCGGAATCGGTGCCCAGGCGGATCTGAAAGCCGTCTTGGATGCGCCGCTCTACCTGGTGGCCGGGGCCCTCTGGATCAGCATCCATGTCGGCATCCTGTTGTTGGCCGCACGTATCATCAGAGCCCCCCTCTTTTTCGTGGCCACGGGCAGCATGGCGAATATCGGAGGTGCCGCCTCCGCCCCAGTGGTTGCCGGAGTCTATCACCCGGCCATGGCACCGGTGGGTCTACTGATGGCGGTCGTGGGGTACGTTCTCGGCATTTACGGCGCCCTTTTCTGCGCCTATCTCCTGGGCCTTGTGGGAGGATAGAGGGGCCACCGGAAGGTTCCTTTCTGCCAGAAGCGGCCGGGCTCTGTCCCGGCCGCTTTGCCAATCCCCCATTCCTGCCCCAAGATTCCTCTTTGACCCCCCTTCGACGGGGTCACGAATACCATCTGGAGGAGGATGTCGAGGCATGACCAACCCGCTCCCCCCCGACCCGAAGACGCCTGGGCCCCGTACCGGCCCGGATGGGCTCTGGCTTCCGGCGTCCCTTTCCCGCCGATCCTTTCTGGCAACGGCCGCCGTTTCGGTTCCCGCGATCTGCGGCCTGTCCGCCCAGGGCTGCACATCGACACCCTCCCCCCAGGCCCCGGCCGGAGCACGACTCTTCTCCATCTCGCTGGCAGAATGGTCCTTGCACCGGACCCTGAACGCCGGTGAGCTGACGAACCTGGACTTTCCCAGGGTGACTCGGGAGGAATTCGGCATCGGGGCGGTGGAGTATGTGAATTCCTTCTTCAAGGACAGGGCCCAGGACCGGAGCTACCTCACCGATCTGAAGACCCGATGCGGCGATGTTGGCGTCCAAAGCGTCCTCATCATGTGCGACGGAGAGGGCGCTTTGGGCGACCCGGACGCCGACGCACGGACCCAGGCTGTGGAGAACCATTTCCGATGGGTGGAAGCCGCCCGGTTTCTCGAGTGCCATTCCATAAGGGTCAACGCCCAGTCTCGCGGGACGCCAGAGGAACAGCGTGATCTGGCTGCGGACGGTCTCCGTCGCTTGGCCGAGTTTGCCACCGATTTCGACATCTCCGTGGTGGTTGAGAACCACGGTGGGCTCTCCTCCAGCGGGGCCTGGCTTTCCAGCGTGATGGAAGCCGTGGACCATCCGGCCTGCGGTACCCTCCCTGACTTCGGGAATTTCCAGATGGCCGAAGGAGACTGGTACGACCGGTATCGGGGTGTAGAGGAGCTCATGCCTTTCGCCAAGGCGGTAAGTGCCAAGTCTCACGTCTTCGACGAGGCTGGAAACGAGCGGGAGATGGACTACTTCCGCCTTTTGAGGATCGTCTTGAACGCCGGGTATCGGGGGTTCGTGGGGATTGAATACGAAGGAACCGAGCTCGATGAACCCGCAGGAATCAGAGCCACGAAGGCCCTCCTGGAGCGAGTGAGGGAGACGTTGGTGGAGGAGTTCGTCTGAGATGGATCCGTCCACCCGGATCGCTTCGAAGGTGGCCGCCCTGGCCGACCTGGGATTTCGCCGGGTGGACGCCTACCCCATGCCGGTGGAATCCACCCCGGTATCCGGAGGCCGGCATCGTGTGACGGCGGCCCACCCCTCCATGGGCACTCTGGTATCTGTCACCGCCATCCACAGGTCCCGGGACCTGATGGAGGAGGGCATCGGCCGAGCCTTTTCCGAGATGGACCGGCTGGTGGGACTATTGAACCGGTACGACCCTGCCTCGGCCCTCTGGTACCTGAACGATCTGGGCACAATTTCCAGCCCACCGCCAGAGCTTCGGGCCGTACTTTCCGAGGCCCTCTCGCACCATCGAAAAAGCCTCGGTGCCTTCGATCCTACCGTCCAGCCCCTCATCGACCTTTTCCGCCACCGGACCCAAACACCCGCCTCTACAGGCGG
>CBDUAX010000125.1:0-9876 GCA_965365235.1 uncultured bacterium | reverse complement strand
GGATCTGGTCCTTCTCAACGGCCTCACCTGCGGAGACCAGGATCGAACGGACGCAGCCTGGACCGGCGCTCTTCAGCTCGTTTTCCATTTTCATGGCCTCGACAATCACCAGGCCAACCCCCTCCCCGACCTGATCTCCCTCCTCCACCTCGATTCTGACGACCATTCCTGGCATCGGAGCCCTGAGGGCCTTTGGCCCCTCCGGCCCTTCTTTCCCCCCTGTCCGTTCCTCGATGGATCGGGTCCGCTCGTCCACGACTCGGGTCTTCAGGTGCCTTCCGGAAAGGTGAAGGGACCAGATCCCCCTCCCCCCGCGGGTGGCGAGAATCCGAAAAGACTTTCCATCCAAAAGGAGGCTCCGCACCTCGGTTCCGTCCATTTCGATGAGATCTGCAGAGACGGGCTGGCCGTCTACGGTGACACCGTCAGGGCCCAATTCCACCTCGACGGTACGCGGGCCGACGTCCACGAAGTATCGCATCCGGTTACCCGCTTTCTGTCTTGGCTACAGAGGCGTCCCCCCAGCGGTGGGCTTCAGTTCGCCTGGCCAGGATCGCCACGGACTCCACATGGCTGGTCTGGGGAAAGAGATCGAAGGAGCGGAGGTCCATGAGCCGGTGGGATTCCTCCAACCGTCCCAGGTCCCTGGCCAGCGTCGCCGGATCACAGCTCACGTAGAAGATCCGTTCTGGTGGGGCCTGCACGACGCTGGGCGGGATCGCCGGGTCCAGGCCCCTCCGGGGCGGGTTCAGCAGGAGGAGGTCAGCCGGGAGGTGCTTCGGCAGGATCTTCTCCACCTTCCCCTCCAACACGAAGAAAGTTCCTGGAGCATTACCGGCGGCGGCCTCTACCGCCTGGGGGTGGGCTTCGATGCCCACCACCTCGGCTCCCCGGTTTGCCCACTCTCGTCCCAGTACCCCCACTCCACAGTATGCGTCCACGATGCTCATGCCCGTCACCTCCCCGGCCGTCTCCAGGAGAAAGCGATGGAGTTCCTTCCCCCCCTCGGTGTTCACCTGAAGGAAGGCCCCGCCACCCACCGCGAAGCGGTGATGGAGCCACTCCAGTACCAGGGCCTCCTCCCCGGCCAGATGCCTGACCCGGCCTGAAGGGTCCTGACGCCACACCGAGTTCAAACCCGGCACAGCCTCCATCAACTCCAACGGCCGACCGTCCCCTTTTCCACCCTGGATGACAAGCGCCCCGGACCCGTCTACTTCCCGAAGGGTCAGCCTGAGCTGATTCCCTCGGGGAAGACGGCTCGCCTGCGCTCCCCATCCACCTCGGAAAGCCTTCCAGAGCTCGCCCAGGCGAGGGTTGGGGAGCTGGCACTCTGGACCAATGTCCAGGATCCGATGCCGACTCCCTCTCTGGAAGAATCCGGCCACCAGACGCCCGCCTGGAAGGCGCCTCAGAGTCATGGAGATCTTGTTTCGGTAGTGCAGCTCCTTGGGTGAAGCCTGAACCAGAGGGTCTTCGGCCGAGAGCTTTCCGATTCGCCTGAGGGCATCTCCCACCATTCGCCCCTTCCAGACGAGTTGCTCCGAGTAGGTAATGTGCTGCAAGGCGCATCCCCCGCACTCTTCGTACCGGGTGCAAGGAGGTTTCCGTCGGCCCGGGCCCTCTGAGAGGACCGCCTCGAGTTCACCCGTTGCCCATCGTTCCTTTTCCTGGGTGACCTTGACCCGAACCTGATCTCCTGGAGCAGTCCTGGGGACGAAGAGAATCCGCCCATCCGGGAGGTCTGCGATCCCGACGCCACCGGAACCGATGCCTCTGACCTGAACCTCCAGCGCCCGAGGTTCCCTCAACGGACTGCTACCCTCACCCAAGTCCCACCTTCGCCATCTCAGCCTCTTCCTCGAAACGGCCAACCGGCACGTTTCCAGGCGCTGAACCCTTTCCCACTCGTCGGTCCTTCAGGGTTGATGCGCAGTTTCCCCCTCTCACCCTCTTCCAGGAGGGCAGCGGTCACGGCAGCGGCTCGGAGGACGCCATCGTCCTCCTGGCCGTCCAGGAGCTCCGGATGGTCCTCCAGGTACCGAATGGAGAGGTTGCCGGCCTGGAAGTCCTTCTCATCCATCACTCGTCGTTGGAAGGGGACACAGGTCTCGACCCCACGGATCACCAGCTCGTCGAGTGCCCGGCCCATCCTCCGGATGGCCGATGCTCGAGAGGGCCCGTGGACGATTAGCTTGGCCAGGAGCGGATCATAGTGCAGGCCGACCTCCAGGCCGGCGATGATTCCCCCATCGAAACGCACTCCCGGGCCGCCAGGCATCCGGATGTAATCGATCCGCCCTGTGGACGGCAGGAATCCCTGGAACGGATCTTCCGAAGTGATTCGGCACTCGATGGCATGTCCAGAAGCCACCACCTCCGACTGGGTCAGGGGGAGGGGCTCCCCGGCAGCGATCCGAAGTTGGAGCTCCACAAGGTCAACTCCGTAGACCATCTCCGTTACCGGGTGCTCGACCTGGAGCCGGGTGTTCATCTCGAGAAAGAAGAACTCTCCGGTCTCATAAAGGAACTCTACAGTCCCAACGCCGGTGTAACCGACGGCCTGCGCGGCCCGGACCGCCGCTGCTCCCATTTCCGCTCTGAGCTCCGGGGTGACCACCGGGGAGGGCGCCTCCTCAATCAGCTTCTGGTGTCGTCGCTGGATGGAGCACTCTCTCTCCCCGAAATGGACCACTTGGCCGTTCCCATCTCCGAGTACCTGGATTTCGATATGACGGGGCTTTTTCAGGAACCGTTCGAGGTATACCGACCCATCTCCAAAGGCCGCCAGCGCCTCCCGGCTGGCCGCTTCGAAGGCTCGGTCCAGGTCTTCGGGCCGCTCCACCACCCGCATCCCCTTCCCTCCCCCTCCGGCGGAAGCCTTCAACAGGACCGGATAACCGATGTCCTCGGCTACGATCCTGGCCTCCCGGGGATCGGCCAGGGCATCCGTGATCCCAGGGACGATTGGGACCCCGGCTTCCTCCATACGACGGCGGGCCTCGGTCTTATCCCCCATAGCGGAGATGGTCGCGGCCGATGGGCCGACGAAAATAAGCCCGGCATCCTCGACGGCCTCTGCGAAATGGGCCCGCTCCGCAAGGAACCCGTACCCGGGATGAATGGCCTTTGCCTCGGCGACCGACGCCACCTCCAGGATCCGGGAGACATTCAGATAGCTCTCGGCTGAAGGCGGAGGGCCAACGCAATAGGCTTCGTCCGCCTCGAGGACATGGAGGGACCTTCGATCGGCTTCGGAAAAAATGGAGATGGAACGGACCCCCAATTCCCGGCAGGCTCTGATGATTCGAACCGCGATCTCCCCCCGATTGGCGATGAGGAGGCTTTCGAACAAGGGGATGGCCCTCCGGTTGAAAGGGGTAGGAGAACAACCACATGGTTGGTCGGGGCCCTGAACGGATGAAGGTAGGGGGTTCGAGTGAGGGCCCACAAGCGAGAGGGCGGGCTGGAGGAGAACCTCCAACCCGCCCCTCATTCCGGCTGTTTTTCTTCCCCGGGTTACCGTACGGTACCGTTCACCCTGGTTTCCTGCCCCTGGCGCATCACGGTGAACGACACGGCTTCTTCGTCCTCATAGGACCTGAGAATCCGCAGCACGTCAGAAGAATCCTCCACGCCCCTGTCCCCTACGGAGAGAATCACGTCTCCGGGCCGGAGCCCCAGGGTGGATTCTTCCTCGACCTCGAGGACGAGGACACCCTGTTCGGTAGAGAAATAGGCACCCAGCTCCGGGTTCAGGTCATGGAGCTCCACCCCGTGCAAGTGTCCATCGAAAAAGCTGAATGCGAAGTCGTTCTCGCCTCGATAGAGGGCCAGATTGGGGCTGTCTTCGTCTCGGAAGAAGGAGATGTTCGGGCCCTCTTCCCCCCGGAAGAAGCGGAAGTTGGGGCCTTCACCCTTCAGGATATTGAACCCCTTGATGGTGTCGAAGTCGAACTCTTCAAAGTCGAAGTCCGACAGTTCGATATCGAGGTCTTCCAGGTGAGGGAGAACCTCGACATGGAAGTCCTCGCCTGGGATGGAGTATCTCCACCGGAGGCCCTCCTCGGGGCCGAACCGATATATGCCCCTCCTTCCCTCCCCGGGAGAGACGCTCACCCAGCTGTTCTCCAGCTTCGCGGCCTCCAGGGTGACGGTCTCCGAAGAGCCGTCCCTCAGATACCGGACCTCCACCTCCTGGCCATCCTCCAGATCTCTTGCCAGAGCCATGAGGCGCTGGACGGGGAGAGAGGTTTCCTCCCCAAAATCCATCTCGTCCTCGTCGGAGAGGGGATCTACGAGGGAAACGCCGTCAAGGTGCGTGATGATGTCCCCTTCCCGGAGGCCGGCTCCCTCGGCCGGTGAGTCCTCCGACACGTCCATGATTCGTGCTCCCTGACGGTCGAATTCGTCCCCCTGAGTTCCATCGAGGCTGACTCCGAGCCGGGCCCGGGCGCGAACCCGAACCACGACCTGTTGAGCGTCTCTGAGTCGTTCGCGCAACCGGGCTCGAATCTCCGGAGAGCGTTCCCGCATCCGAACCGCCAGTTCTTGCGCCCTTCGGCGACTCTCGTCCGCCCGGAGGGCCCGCTCCTGTTCCCTCTCCTCCAACCGGGCGAGTCGCTCCTGGTCAGACCACTCAGCTCTCTTCCGGAGTTCGCGCCGGAGGGTTTCCTCCCGAGCCCGCCTTTCCTGGTCGAGCATCTCCATGCGGAGCGCCCGTTCCTCCTCCCGGTGGCGGTTCAGGGCCGACGATTGTTCGTACTGGCGGCGGGCCTCCCGGGCCAGCTGCTGGGCTTGTTCGGCCCTCTCCTGCCCCATCTGCTGGGCCTGCACCTGGAATTCCCGGACCCTGGCGAGTTGGGCTTCTTTGAGCTCCTCCAAGGCTTGGGCTCGGTCCCCCTCTCCGGATAGGTGCATCTGGTGCAGCTGCTCCTCGATCTGGGCCAGCCGTTCTTCGAGGCGTCGAAGTGCCTCCTCCTGCGTTTCCGAGGCATCCCCCGTTTGTCCCTGGGCGGGAAGGGGAAGGAAAGGGAGAGCCAGGAGCCCTATGAAGGGCATCAGGTTCCAGGGGCGATGTGCAAAGCGCTTCATCTTCCTTCACTCCAGGAAGGGGATCTCATTAGCCCGGAAGGGAAACCCGGGCAACTCAACCTCTTGGATGCGGAAGAAAAGAAAAAACGTTGCCGCTCTTAGTCCCGTTCTCCGAGAACCTCTCTTCGGAAGGTCTCGAACCCTGGAACCTCGGATAGTTCGCCATCGCTGATGGCCGCCAACTCCTCTGCCTCTTGCCATTCCAGTTCCAGGGCCTCGATCTCGGCGGCCTCGTCCAGGGCAATGAGGAGCCCGGCCCGGCCCGGAAGGTCGAGTTCTCCCATGCTGGGATGGTCACGGGAGAGGGCCCGAATGAACTCATGAGGCTGTCCCGATCCATCCAGGGTTGATGCCGCCACCTCTGACACACTACTGAGGAGCTGAGGCGGGGTGACGAGGCCGAGGCCCAGTCTGAGGATCGGTCGAGCTTCGGCCAGCGGGACACCCACCTCGGCCTCACAGAAAGCGCAGAGGGCCAGAACGCCCAAAGGGTCCATGTCGGGGGTAAGGCGTACCCCCTGGAATTGCCAGGGCCGCAGCGCCAGGGGCCGGGAACAGGATGGACAGCGGGGAGCCAGGGGGACCTGAGAGAAGAGGTAAGAGAGTGAGGAAGCAGAGTCCAGAAAGGGAGAGGCAAGCCAGGGGCTCTGATCAACGGAAGACAGGATGCCCAGGTAGGGGTCATATCCCTCCGGGGGTGGCTCCGGCAGCCGGGCCAGGAGGTGGGCCCAGATCCGGGCCCAGAACCCGGGCTTCATGACGGACGCCGGGAGCCTGGGTCCATAGCGCCAGTCCACGAACTCCGACCGTGGCGGAGTACCAATCCGGATCAACTCCCCCTCACTGACCCTGACCAGGGAGAGGTGCCGCGTTCGCATCCTGACCCGGCCCGAATCTCTCACAGCCCGCTCGCAAGCCTCCAGCGTCTCCCACCGGTCCTCCAGGGGCGTGAGATTCCAACGACGGCAAGTTGGGCAAACGGTCCAGAGACGACCCTTGGTGGGATCAAAGGCCAGGCGCTGCCCCGGTTCAGGAGCCCAGGGCGGCCCCGGGGGCAGGGTCGTTTGGCAGAACGCGCAGTGGGTCACGTCAGAGCGGGATGTTTCCGTGCTTCTTGAGAGGGTTCTCGTCCCGTTTATTCCGGAGCATCTCCAGCGCTGAGATCAGGCGGGGGCGGGTGTCCCTTGGGTCAATGACATCGTCGAGGTACCCCCTGGAAGCGGCGATGTAGGGATGAGCGAACGTCTCCCTATACTCGGCCATTTTCTCCTCGGTGGCCTTCTCCGGATCCTCTGCCGCGGCAATGTCCCGCCGAAAGAGGATCTCAACCGCCCCCTTTGGACCCATGACCGCGATCTCCGCCGTGGGCCAGCCCAGATTCACATCCCCTCGGATGTGCTTCGAGTTCATGACGTCGTAGGCCCCTCCGTAGGCTTTTCGCGTGATCACCGTGACCTTGGGTACAGTCGCCTCGGAAAACGCATAGAGGAGCTTGGCGCCATGCCGGATGATTCCCCCGTGCTCCTGCCCGACTCCAGGGAGGAATCCCGGGACATCTTCCAGGACGACCAGGGGAAGGTTGAAGGCATCACAGAAACGTACGAACCGCCCACCCTTGTCAGAGGAATCGATGTCCAATACCCCTGCCAGCACTGCCGGTTGGTTGGCGATGATTCCAACCGGATGCCCCCCCAAGCGTGCAAAGCCTGTCAGGATATTTCCTGCGAATCCTGCATGGACCTCCAGGAACTCCCCCCCATCCACAATACAATGGATTACTTCATGCATATCATAGGGGCGATTAGCGTTATCAGGAACGATCTCTAGCAGTTTCTCGTCCCTCCGGTCGGGCGGATCCGAGGTATCCTTGAACGGTGGGGGCTCTGTGTTGTTTTGTGGAAGGTAGGTGAGCAGGTCCCGTACGGAGGCCAACGCCTCCGCCTCGGAGTCCAAAGCGAAGTGGCAAACGCCGGATTTTGTCGCATGCACGTCGGCCCCGCCAAGGCTCTCCATGTCAACGTCTTCATGGGTGACCGTTTTCACCACGTCCGGCCCCGTGACGAACATGTAAGAGCTTCCCCGAACCATGAAGATGAAATCGGTGATTGCGGGGGAATAAACGGCGCCCCCGGCGCAGGGCCCCAGAACGACGGAGATCTGGGGGATGACCCCCGAAGCCAGAGTATTTCTGAGGAAGATGTCGGCATAACCGCCCAGTGAAACGACCCCTTCCTGGATGCGAGCCCCACCGGAGTCGTTCAGTCCCAGGAGGGGAGCTCCGTTCTTCAGGGCCAACTCCTGGAGCTTCACGATCTTCTCAGCATGGGCCTCGGAGAGAGAGCCCCCGAAAACCGTGAAATCTTGCGAGAACACGTAGACCAACCGGCCGTTCACGGCGCCGTACCCGGTGACCACACCATCCCCCAGGATCCGGTTCTCTTCCAGTCCAAACTCCGTGGACCGATGAGTCACAAACCGGTCGAATTCCACGAATGAGCCCTCGTCCAGAAGGAGTTCCAGACGTTCGCGGGCAGATAGCTTTCCCTTGGCATGTTGGGCCTGAAGCCGCGCTTCCCCACCACCCAGCTCAGCTTGGCGCTTCATCTCCTCAAGGCGTCTCAGCTTCTCCTCCAGGGACATGGCGTCCTTCCTGTGTTGCCCGGCGTTACCCGGTTAGGGTTGGGAGGAACGGGGGGAGGCTCCTCGCCTCCAGTCCCGGACAAGACCGGATCCTACTCGTACCCTCGGGAGATGTAAATCAGTTCGTGGTCTTGGATGCGGACCAGGAGAGGCTCTCGTGTCACCCAGCCTCGGTCCACCGAGAGGTTTCCCGTCGCCCCCGGGAAGTTCTCGATCTCCTCCATCGCCGCAGCGAGCTCAGCTGCATTCCGGGGACCGATCTTGAGGGCGGTCAGGATCAGCGCTGCCGCATCATAGCCGAAGGCCGGAACCTGACTCCTGAGGGTTTTCTGGTAGTAGGCCTCGTAGGCCTCCCGGAAGTGCTTGAAAGCCTCGGTTTCATCTTGTGTCAACCGGACGGTGGCGGCGATGACCCCGTCGGTGTGACGGGATTCCACCTCCTGGACGATCCCCTCGTCGGTCCACCCGGAGGTGCCCAGCAGCTGGACCCCGAGCGTGTCGAGTCCGAAGAAGGTCACCTGTGGGGCCAACAGCTGGATATCACGGGGGGCGAGGGGAAGAAAGAGCCCATCCGGAAGGATCGCCTCCACCTCCTGAAACTGAGGCTGAAAGAAGGTCCCACCGGAGTCGAACACGATTTCCCGGGGAACGAGCCCTCCAAGGGCTTCGTACTCCTCTCTGAATGCCCTGGTATCGACGCGGGCTTCCTGCGTCTCTGGCCGGACCACCGCGACACTCTCGAGGCCCAGATCCCAGGCCATTCGGGCGACCATTCGGGCCCCCCCAGGGTCCGGTCCGGAAAGGGAATACACGCCCTCCGCTTCCTCAGGAGGGATGAATGAGAAGGGAGAAAGCAACGGGAACTCTCCCCGGCGAGCCTCGGCGGCCTCGTCCAGAAGGTCCTGCGTCAAAAGGCCCAGCGCCCCGAAGGCGCCCGCGGCCTGGAGGCTTGCCACCGCTTCGCGACCCCCCAGAGGAGTTCCCTGATCATCCAGGACCTCCAACTGAACGGGCCTGGGGAGCTCGTCCTGGAATTCCTCCAGTGCCACCTGGATCCCTTCAAGGATCCACTCGCCGGCCTGCAGAAGACCGGGTGGAACTTCGGACCGGGGAAGGATTGTTCCAAGGACAAGGGGGGTTCCGAGGACGGCTTCGAGGCGGGACTCGAGAACCCCATTTGCGATGTCGGCTTCCCTCTCGGCCAGCGTCCCCGAGCGGGCGATCTCCGCCCAACGGACGGCCTCATCGGTCTGGCCCATGAAATAGAGGATGGAAGACCACTCGGCCGCAAAGAAACCCCGCAAGGGATTGGAGGCCGGATAGCTTTCCGCACCAAACTCCAGAGCCTGACGGGAAAAATCAGCCCCGGTCTCCCTCAGGATCTCCAGGGCTGCGTCGATCTCCCCCTGCCGCCCATCCGCTGGAAAAGGGGCCAGGGCCGCGAGGATGCCATCTGGATCGTCTGCAGCCTGGGAGGCTTGTGCGGCCAGAAGGCTGAACTCACCCAGTCGTGGATGTTCCGGACCGAGCAACTCTACCAGCCGCAAGGCTGATCCGGCGGCTCCCTCCGGCTGGCCGAGGGCGAGAAGGGCTTGGGCCAGGATCCCCAACGCTTCAGACGATCCGGGGGCGCCGGGGAAATCCCGCGTGACACTTTGGGCCAGGCGGAGAGCCGGTTCGAAAGACCCGGCTTCCAGGGAGTCCTTGGCCGCCGCAATGAGCTCTGCGGTTTCCCGGGCCCGCTCCCGGGACATGGCCGCCCGGTCGATGGGTGGGAAACCCCGATCGGCCGGGCCCTCCGCCCCGGGGGGGGCTCCTCCGGGTGCACAACCGCCCCCAAAGGAGCTCAGGGCGAAGTAGAAAAACAGAAGAACCGCCCGAACGCGAAATACGTTCGGGCGGCTACCCGCCTTGGAGGAGTTCAGGCGCCGTTGGATCATCTCCCCACGTACGCCTATGCTTCGTCCTTGGACTTTTCGGCCTCGTCCTGGGCTTCCGCTTCAGGAGCCTCTTCTGCGTCGGCCTTGGGGGCCTCCTCGGCTTCCGCTTCAGGAGCCTCTTCTGCGTCGGCCTCGGGGGCCTCCTCAGCTTCCGCTTCAGGAGCCTCTTCTGCGTCGGCCTCGGGGGCCTCCTCGGCTTCCG
>CBDUAX010000124.1:0-9887 GCA_965365235.1 uncultured bacterium | reverse complement strand
CTGGGAGCCCGGCTCATAGGAGTCGAACTGGAAGGGTCCATTCCCAACCGGGCAAATGGTCCCGAACGGATGCCGAGCCAGATCGCCGGGCGGGACCTCAGCCAGGAGATGCCTTGGCAGGATGACAACGTTCCGCCACGGATCCATGAAGTCCATGTGGGGCTGGGCCAGGTGGAAGCGCACCGTGAGGGAATCCAGGACCTCCACGCCTTCGTTCCCCGGGCGGTAGTACTGGAAGAAGCTTGCGTTTGCAAAGTTCGTGGCTGGGTCCGAAGCCCTGAGGAAGGTGAACTCCACGTCATGGGCGGTGGTGGGCGTCCCATCGTGCCAGAGGACGTCGTCTCGGAGATGGAAGGTCAACTCCGTTTGGTCTTCCGACACCTCCCAGGATTCAGCAAGGTACGGGATGGGGTTGATGTCCTCATCGTACTGAATCAGGGTCATGAAGAAGGCGAACCGCTGGTGATGAGAGGCCCCTACGTCCGAACCGTCGAACCCATTCATCCCTCCGCGTAGGTCGGCCACCCCGGCCACCACCGCTGTACCCCCGTAACGCTCTTCATTCCAAACCCGGCCCTCGAAGGACGCCATGAAGGTGTCCACGCGGGCAAGGACTGGGGTGCAAAAGGCCGCGACCTCCTGTTGGTTTGCGTCCACACATGACGAGATGCTCAGGAGCCCGACCAGGAGAAGCGCGCTGAGGAGTTTCAAAAGTTCCGCCTTGTGGATTGGAAGCGTCGGGGTGGGGAGTTTCATGGGTTCCGCCTCATAAAACGGAGTAGTCGGGGGTCCAAACCTCTGAGGACCCGTGCCCTCAGATACGCCAGGTCCACTCCGGATCAAGATAGTGGGGCTCCAACCTTTCGGCCGCATCTTTTTCCCAGTCACGGAACTCGCCGTGGTGCCAGCGCCCACCCAGAACGCTCTCGAGACCGAGCTGGAGGCCCCGATTCATCCCCTCCTGGTCTGGAATGAACCCCAGAAGCCCTTTCAGGGTGGCTGGGGCTGGAACTTCCTGGGAATCGGTCCTCAGGCGTTGGAGTTGCCCCTGATCCCCGTCCAGAATGATGGAGCCGTGCTGGAGAACCGCCTCCCGGATCCGTACTTGAGCGCTCCCGATGAGCTTCCTACCAACCGCCATCACCTCTCCCTCCGCCGGTTGCCGGAAGCAGGGACCCGCGTCTGGAGGAAGGCTGGATCCCGAGTGTGGCGCCAATCGGGCATCGGCACCGAATGCCTGAATCCCTGCCAACAGCCCCTGGTTGATGCACCGGTAACTGTCCTTCAAGCCGCCGAAGGACCCCAGGGGGAATACCAGACAGTAGGTGAGTTCCAGATGATGCAGGACCGCTCTTCCCCCCGTGGGGCGCCGGACGAAGGCCACCCCTTCCTCCCGGGCAGCCTCCTCCTGGTAAAGGCCGCGGCTCGGTTCGTTGCGGCCGAAAGAGATCGTTGGGGGATTCCATCCATACAGCCGAAGGACTCCCTCTCTAGCCCCGAGGCACTCCGCCAGCGCCTGATCCCGGGCCATGTACCGATATCCCGGCAAGGGCAAATCGGAGAGGACCCTCCAGTCCAGATCAGTCATCTGTCCCGGGGACCCCCGAAACCCCCTGGAGAAGGAGGACCCGGGCCCACGGCGGGGGCTGGACCCCTTGATCCTTCTGCATGGAAAAAAGAGACGAGCCTCCCCGTCTCCTTTCCCGATTGGACTGTTGAGCTCCTCCCCAACCGCCTTTCCCTCCCATCCGTCGGTGAATCTCCTCGAATCAGAACTCGAAGACCTCACCGGGTTCGACCACCTCGACCTTTGAGAGGTCCCCGACCTCAGCCGCAAAGGCCTGGGCATCCTGGGCGATCAGGTCAAAGGTATTGTAGTGGATAGGGATCACGACCTTCGGCCGGATGAAGTCCACGGCCCGGACAGCATCCTCGGGTCCCATGGTGAAGTTGTCCCCGATGGGCAGGAGAGCCAGGTCCACCTTCCCCCTCAGGAGCTGCATGTCCATGAGAAGAGCCGTATCCCCGGCGTGGTAGAGCCGCTTTCCATCGAGGTTCATCCAGAAGCCACCGGGCACCGTGGTGAAAGCTCCAGTGTCGTCTCCCGCAACCTGCCCCCCGTGAAGAGCGGGCGTCATCTTCACATAGCCAAAGGGGAAGTTGAAGCCGCCCCCGATGTGGAGGGGGTGGGCGTTCTCCACACCCTGGCTCTGAACGAAGCTCACGATCTCGAAGGTTGAGATCAGTGTGGCCCCGGTCCGCTTGGCCAGTGGGATGGCATCGGCAAAGTGATCGAAGTGGCCGTGGGTGCAAAGGATAAACTCCGCTCCTTCGATCTCGTCGGCCTTCACGTCGCTAACAGGGTTCTCGTCGAACCATGGATCGATGATGATCCGGGTCCCATCATCGGTGGTGAGGGTGAAGGTAGAGTGGCCGTGGTAGTGTAGCCTGGCCATGGAGGGCCTCCTCTTTTCTGGTTGGGTCCAGGTACCAATTACCGATCGCCCGAACCTTCGACGGACCATCCAAGGTCCAGGCCTTTCTCGTAGAACTCTATCCCAGGCACCGCACAGTCCTGGGGCCCGGAGGCAGAGGGGGCAGGGGCGGGGTCTCCCCGGCCCCCTCTGGGCAATACCCTAATCGTCGGCATACGCCTCCATGGGGGGGCAGGCACACACGAAATTCCGGTCGCCGTGAGCGTTGTTCACCCGTCGGACTGGAGGCCAGAACTTGCTCTCTACCGTCCAACTGGCCGGGAAGACCGCCTTCTGACGGGAGTACGGGTGGGTCCACTCCTCGGCCGCCACCATCTGTGAGGTGTGGGGAGCGTTCTTGAGGACGTTGTCCTCGGGGTCGGCCGTCCCATTCTCGATCTCCGCGATCTCGGCCCGGATCGATGCCATGGCGGCACAGAAACGATCCAACTCGTACTTGGACTCGCTCTCGGTTGGCTCCACCATGAGGGTTCCCGCCACGGGGAAGGACTGGGTGGGGGCGTGGAAGCCGTAATCCATAAGGCGCTTCGCCACGTCCTCGTCTGTTACGCCCGAGGCATTTCTCGCCGGATGCAGGTCCAGGATGAACTCGTGTGCCACCCGTCCCCTCTCCCCGTGATAGAGAATCGGGAAGTGCTCTTCCAGCTTGGTGCCGAGGTAGTTGGCGTTCAGGACAGCCCCCTCGCTGGCCTTCCTCACCCCGTCGGGTCCCAGGAGCCGAATGTAGGTCCAGGAGATGGGAAGGATGCTGGGGCTCCCCCAGGGAGCGGCGGAAACCGGCCCGGTGCCCTTTTCCCCTCCTACGTCGACCACCGGGTGGCCGGGCAGATAGGGAGCCAGCTTGTCGTTGGCGCTGATTGGACCCATCCCGGGTCCCCCTCCGCCGTGGGGGATGGCAAAGGTCTTGTGGAGGTTGAAGTGGCAGACATCGGCTCCGTAGTCACCAGGCCGGGCCAACCCAGCCTGAGCATTCAGATTCGCGCCATCCAGATAAACCAGGCCACCGTTCTGGTGGATGATCTCCGTGACCTCCTTGATGCGGGATTCGAAGACGCCGTGGGTGGAGGGGTAGGTGACCATGATGGCGGCCAGGTTCTCGGAGTGTTCCTCGGCCCTGGCCCTGAGGTCGTCCACATCGATGTTCCCTAACTCGTCAGTCTTCACCACCACCACCTTCATCCCCGCCATCACGGCACTGGCCGGGTTTGTACCGTGTGCCGAAGCCGGCACAAGGCAGACGGTCCGATGTGCCTCACCCCGGTCGAGGTGGTAGGCCCGAATAACCATCAACCCGGTGTACTCACCGTTGGCACCGGAGTTGGGCATCATCGAGGTACAGGTGAAGCCGCTGATCTCTTCCAACCACTTCTCCAGGTCGGAGATGATCCTGTGGTACCCCTTGGCCTGATCCACCGGAGCGAAGGGGTGGATCTGCCCGAACTCCGGCCAGGTGATGGGGATCATCTCCGTGGTGGCGTTCAGCTTCATCGTGCACGACCCCAATGAGATCATGCTGGTATTCAGAGAGAGGTCACGGGCTTCCAGCTTATGGATGTAACGGAGCATCTCCGTCTCTGAGTGATACTGGTGGAAGACCGGGTGCGTGAGGTACTCCGTGGTTCGCACCAGGGAACCCGGGAACTCCACGCGGATCTCTTCATCGGCCAGGGCTCGAGCCGAGACCTTGTTTTCCCCGCCAAAGACTGCGAACAGGTCGTCCACGTCGGAGGGAAGCACGCCTTCGTCCAGGGAGATTCCCACCGTGCCATCGCCAAAGTTCCGGAGGTTGATCTCCCGGTCCAGGGCGGCCTGTAAAACCTCGTCGGCAGTCTGCCCCACCGGCTTGACCCTGATGGTGTCGAAGAAATGGGCGTGTACCACCTCGTGGCCCAACCTCTTCAACCCCTCAGAAAGGACACCTGCCAGGTTGTGGATCCGCTGGGCGATGGCCCTGATTCCATCCGGGCCGTGGTAGACGGCGTACATCCCAGCCATGATGGCCAGGAGAACCTGAGCAGTGCAGATGTTGGAGGTAGCCTTCTCACGTCGGATGTGCTGCTCACGGGTCCCCAGGGCCATCCTGAGGGCAGGATTTCCGTCGGCATCCACCG
Organism: uncultured bacterium; assembly: GCA_965365235.1. Lineage (GTDB taxonomy): Bacteria > Gemmatimonadota > Gemmatimonadetes > Longimicrobiales > Gaopeijiaceae > CBDUAX01. Next base: position 5,281 of record CBDUAX010000124.1, on the reverse strand, counting down.
ACACCCCGATGATCCGGCCGGGCATTTGCCGCTTGAAGTCTTCCTGTGTGGCGAAGTACGCAGCGTGGGGACCGCCATAACCCATGGGAACGCCGAATCGCTGCGTGTTTCCAACGGCGGCGTCTGCGCCCATCTCACCCGGAGGCGTGAGGAGCGCCAGGCTCAGAAGATCCGCGGCCATTATGACCCGAACCCCGCCCTCGTGGGCCTTGGCGGTAAAGCCGGTGTAGTCTACGACTCGCCCGTCAGAAGCCGGGTATTGAACCAGAACGCCGAAGACGTCGTCGGTAAACTCGAAGCTCTCATGATCACCAACCACAACCGTGATACCCAAGGGCTCGGCCCGGGTCTGGACGACGGCGATCGTTTGTGGGTGACAGAGATCTGAAACCAGGAAGGTGTTCTTCTTGCCTCTAGCGACACGATGGAAAAGACCCATTGCCTCTGCAGCGGCGGTGCCTTCATCCAAGAGGGAGGCGTTGGCCAAGTCCATCCCGGTCATATCCATGACCATGGTCTGGAAGTTGAGCAGCGCCTGGAGACGTCCCTGGGAGATCTCGGCCTGATAGGGTGTGTACTGGGTATACCAGCCCGGGTTCTCCAGGATATTCCGGAGAATCACACCGGGTACCACCGTGTCGTAGTACCCCATCCCGATGTAGGATCGGAAGATCTTGTTCTCGTTGGCGATGGCCCGGATCTCCCGCAAGAGGACATGCTCGGGAACCGCCTCGGGCAGATCAAGACCCCGGTTGAGCCGAATCGCGTCGGGAATGGTGTCCTTGATCAGGCCTTCCATCTCGGAATATCCCAGGAACTCCAACATCTCCTGGGTTTCTCCCTTTCCGGGACCTACGTGCCTTCGGACAAAATCACTCTTTGGATCTATGGCAAGAGACATTGTGACGCTTCCGTCGTTTCCGCTGGCTCGAGCGTCCGTCCCGGGAGGAGTTGTCCATCCCTAAGCCGGTCCCCGGGACTCCCGCCCGGGGACCGCTCAGCCAGCCTTTGAGGTTTGTATCAACGGATCCAGGTATTCCGCATCCCCACCCGACGGGGGAAACGGGAGGGCCCGTACCCCGATTCGCGGTGGCGAGTTGCTCAGGCGCCCACGTGGTCGGTATAGGCTGCGGCGTCCATGAGCGCTTCAAGCTCGGCAGCATCCTGAACCCGGATCTTGATCATCCATCCTTCACCATACGGGTCAGAGTTCACGACGGCCGGCTCATCATCCAGGGCCCCATTGACCTCCATCACCTCGGCTTTCACCGGGCAATAAAGATCGCTGACTGCTTTCACAGCTTCGATGGTACCGAAGGCATCCATCTTTTCGAACGAGGAACCCGGTTCGGGAAGCTCGATGAAGACCACATCCCCGAGCTCGCCCTGGGCATAGTCGGTGACGCCGACGAGATACACTCCGTCGTCGTCGGTGGGCTTCAGGTATTCGTGCTCTTCAGTGTAAAGAAGACCGTCGGGAATCTCAGACATGCTTCCTCCATGGGATACTTAGCTATTTCCGGAACCGACCCGTAACGCCCGGGCTGCTGGGACGCACCTCTGAGGCCGACTCCCGAAGACCGTCCACAATAGAAGTCGTTTTCGAGGGGCGTCAAGTTAGTCAAACAACCCCTCCCGAGCCACTGTCTTGCGGCAATACTTCGGCTTTCCGAAAGATTGTCCGCACGGTACTTTTTCCGGGTCCTTCGTACGGCCAGATCCGTGCCACAACCCCACCTCTGAAGGGTGGGTCGACGAATTGGGCCGTTGGCCCATTCCCAACGGGCCTCCCCCAAGCCATGGGCCCCAGAAGACCCGCCCAAAAAGGTCAACTAGACTATGTCCGACGCCAACCCCTCTGCGACCCACCTCGCTCTGACCACCCTTTCCGAAGAAGAGGGCATGTTCCGAGAGGCGGTACGGGACTTTGCAGAGAGCGAGATAGCCCCTCGGGTAACCGACATGGATCGGGCCCAAGCCCTGGATCCAGATCTCATTCCGCAGCTCTTCGAGTTAGGCCTCATGGCCGTCGAGATCCCTGAAAAATTCGGGGGAACCGCCTCCACCTTTTTCACCTCCATCCTGGTGGTGGAAGAGCTCTCCAGGGTCGACCCAGCCGTGGCCGTCCTGGTGGATGTTCAGAACACACTCTGCATCAACGCACTTCTCCGGTGGGGGTCCGACCACGTCAAGGAGACATTCCTTCCTCGTTTGGCCACCGACACCGTGGGAGCGTACGCCCTCTCCGAGGCCGGAAGCGGATCCGACGCGTTTGCCCTGGCATGTCGAGGGTACCAGGATGGCGAAGACTGGATTCTGGACGGACAGAAGCTCTGGATCACCAATGGGAACGAGGCCGGAATCTTCATCGTGTTCGCTAACGTGGATCCCGAGGCAGGATACAAGGGGATAACAGCGTTCCTGGTGGAGAAGGGGATGGAAGGTTTCACCGTTGGAAAGAAGGAGGACAAGCTGGGCATCCGAGCCTCCTCCACCACCGAACTGGTCTTCGACAAGGTCAGGGTCCCTCCGCAGAATGTCCTGGGAGAAGTCGGAAAGGGCTACAAGGTCGCCATCGAGACGCTGAACGAGGGTCGAATCGGGATCGGAGCCCAGATGGTGGGCCTGGCCCAAGGGGCTCTAGATCATACCGTCAAGTATGTCCAGGAGAGGGAACAGTTCGGGAAACCCATCGGAGCCTTCCAGGGAGTGCAGTTCCAATTGGCTCAGATGGCGGTGGAGATTGAGGCCGCTCGCCTGATGGTGTACAACGCAGCCCGGCTCAAGGACGAAGGAAAGGATTTTGTCTACTCCGCCGCCATGGCGAAGCTCTTTTCCTCTCAGGTAGCCCAACGTGTGGCCTCCACCGCCATAGATCTCTTTGGAGGATACGGGTTCACCAGGGAATACCCCGTAGAAAAACTTTACCGTGACGCGAAGATCGGATCGATCTACGAAGGGACCTCCAACATGCAACTCCAGACCATCGCGAAGGTCTTGTTGAAATAGGCGACGTGCCAAGAGCCTTCTCAAGGTTGGGCGCTATCGCCATCTTTAGCATCCCTGCCGGGCCCGGGAAGGTGGGCTTCCGGCAGGGATCTTCATTTCTTCCGTAGGAAGGATTGGAAGCCCATGAGCTTCGGTGTTGGTGAAATCCTGCTGGTTCTGGTTCTGGTTGTCTTTTTCTTCGGGGCCAAGCGAATCCCCCAGATCGCCCGGGGCGTCGGTGAGGGGATCCGAAATTTCAAGCAGGGCGTCAGCAATGGGAAGGAAGATGGGGAAGAGGACCGACAGCTCCCTGGAGGGCCTGACAGCTGAGTGGTCGTTCCCCCCGAGCCCGCCTAGGGATCCTCTTTTTCACCGTTTTTCTGGATCTGGTCGGGTTCGGGATCGTCCTCCCCCTTCTCCCCTTCTACGCTGATCGTTTCGGGGCCTCCGGAACCCAGATCGGTCTCCTCATCACGGTCTACTCCGTGGCCCAGTTCTTCCTCGCACCATTCTGGGGCAGGTTGTCCGATCGTGTGGGAAGACGCCCCATCCTCATCTTCGGCCTCCTTGGATCCGCCGCATCCTACGTAGTTTTCGCCTTCGCTGGATCCCTGGCCGTTCTCTTCCTCTCCCGGATCTTGGCGGGCATCGGCGGCGCCACGGTTCCCGTGGCCCAGGCGTACATCGCGGACATCACCCCCCCTGAAAAGCGGGCGGGAAATCTGGGCCTCATCGGAGCCGCTTTCGGACTCGGGTTCATTTTCGGCCCTGCCCTGGGGGGACTCCTGGCCCCCCTCGGAATCGAAGCCCCTGGTTTGGCAGCAGCAGCCCTTTGCCTTGGCAACGGGATCCTGGCCTTTTTTCTCCTCCCTGAATCGTTGTCAGCAGAGGAACGGGACCACCGGGGCCAAACCTCAGCGCCATTCCGTCTGGCGGATCTCGGCAGGGCCGTAAGAAACCCGGCCATCGGAAGGGTTCTTCTCCTCTCCTTCCTCTTCACGATGGCTTTCGCAGCCATGCAACCCACTTTTCCCCTCTTCGGGGCCATACGATTTGGTCTCGACGAGCGAAACATCGGATACCTTTTTGCGTTCCTCGGGACGATCTCCGCCATCGTTCAGGGAGGCCTGGTGAGAAGACTGGTCCCCCTCCTGGGGGAGGTTCGTCTCATCCAGCTTTCAGGGGCCCCCTTTATCGCCGGCCTACTGGCCATCGCATACGCCCAGTCCATGGGGGTCCTTCTCCTGGGGCTGGCCCTCTTGGCTCTGGGGTTTGGAGGAACGCTGCCCAGCATTGCGAGCCTCTTGAGCCGTGTCGCACCCCCGGAGCTTCAGGGCAGTGTTCTTGGGATTGGGCAGAGTGTGGGTTCCCTGGCCCGGATCCTGGCACCTGCGTGGGCTGGGATCGTCTACGACCTCTGGGGAATCGCCTGGCCGTACCTCGGGGGAGCATGGGTAGCCGGAGCGGCCTTCCTGGTGGCCCTGGCTCTTCGTCCCCGTCCCCGGGGGAAGCCCGTCGACGCCCGAGTGTGATCCTTCGGACCATCCCCGTCTGAACCCGTTGCCTCAAACAACCTTGACACCCATTCTCCGACCCATGGACAAGAGCGCTCTCGAGAACGTGGTCGTGGTTTTGGACCACCCTCAGAACCTGGTGAACATCGCGGGGGCGGTTCGGGCCATGAAGAACATGGGCCTCTATCGCCTGAGGCTCGTCAATCCAGCGGAGTACGACACCTGGCGGATCGGCGGGATCGCACACCGGAGTTCCGATGTAGCGGAAAACGCCCAGATCTTCGATTCCCTGGCGGAGGCCCTCTCGGATGCCATTCACGTAGTCGGCACAACCGCCCGGCCCCGCACCGCACACCGGAACTATGTTCGCCCACGAGATGCAGCTCCCCTGATCATGGAGCGGGCCAGGGAGGGCATCGTGGCCCTCGTCTTCGGCAGGGAAGATCGGGGCCTGGAGAATGACGCGTTGGACCTCTGCCATTCCGTTGCCATCATCCCGACCAATCCCCACTACTCCAGCCTGAACCTTGCTCAGGCAACCTTGCTCCTGACCTATGAGGTGTTCCTGGCCGCGGGTGGGGAGGGTGGGCCCTTGCCCCGGGGACGCCGGGCGACCCGGCCAGCCACAGTAGAGGAGCTAGAGAACACCTACGCGGCATTGGAACGGGGGTTGGATCGAATCGACTTCTTCAAAGCGCGAACCCCCGAAGCTATTCTGCGCACACTACGAACGGTGATCTCGAGAGCGGAACCAGACCTTCAGGAGGCTGGAATCCTTC
>CBDUAX010000123.1:0-9891 GCA_965365235.1 uncultured bacterium | reverse complement strand
ACGAGATCGCGGCGGGAGACAGCGTGGTCCTCCTGGAGATGGAGGGGCCGGGGATCATTCGTCAGCTCTGGATCACTGTCGCCAGCTCGGATCCTGACTATCTCCGGCGCATCTCCCTCAGAATGTTCTGGGACGGGGAGGCCAACCCTTCGGTGGACGTCCCGTTGGGAGACTTCTTCGGAAACGGGTTCAGCAAGGTCCACTACGCCGCCTTGCCCATGGGGGTGTCCAGCGGGGGGTTCTATTCCTATCTGCCAATGCCTTTTCGTGAGAGGGCCCGCCTGGTTGCCGTCAACGGGACGGGCCGGGTGGTGGATGCTTTCTACTTCAATGCCAACGCTGAGCTGGGCGTTGCACTGCCCACCCCCCTCGCCACCTTCCATGCCCAGTGGAACCGGAACCCACGCACCACCTCTCCGGACCCGCATCGGATCCTGGAGGCGGAAGGCACTGGCCACCTGGTGGGGGTGAGTCTGAACGCCGAGGGGTATTCCGAGGGGTACTGGTACCTGGAGGGGGACGAGCGCTTCTTCATCGACGGAGAGTTCCGGGGCCAGGGTACCGGAACCGAAGACTACTTCAACGGAGGATGGTACTTCCAGGACGGGGCCTTCGCGGCTCCCTATCATGGGGTGGTCTTGTTGGATCCGGATCTAGCCAGGGTCGCCGCATACCGATGGCATCTCCCCGATCCGATTCGATTCCGGGACTCCATCCGAGTGGAGTTGGAGCACGGTCATGGAAACGAGGTCGTGGCGGACTATGCCACGGTGGCCTACTGGTACCAGACCGAACCCCATCGGGAGATTCCTCCACTTCCCCCGGCACATGAACGACGACCGCTCGATGTGAAGGTGCCCGGGGAGGCGCTCCTTACCGAGTCGTTGACCGTTGATCAAAGGCCCGATGGGTCCAGAGTCCTCACGGTTCCGGTGCCTCGGCCTGATCGGTATGACGTCTGGATCTACCCCCGAGGGCCAGATCAGCGACCGGAGGAGGGCGTTCGGGTCCAGGCCGAGTGGTCCGTTTCCGGGACCACCCTGGAGCTACCCCTTTCTCCAGACGACCCAGACCCCTATGCGGTCCATCCCGTCCCCCGCCGGGAGTGGGCGGTCCAGTGGCAGGTGGTGGGTCCATTCCCGAATCCCCAACAGGTGGGAACGGAATACAGTCCGGCTCTGGACAGCGTATATTCCCCGGAGACAAGCCTGGGATCGGGTGGCCCCTTTCCGGTCCATGGTGGCGGGGACCTCATCTGGAAACCAGCCCAGGGAGACGAGACAGGGTACGTCCGGCTGAATCCCCATTTCTTGCCCTCCGACCATGTCGCGGCCTACGCATTGGCCTTCCTCTTCTCCCCCGACGATAGGGATGTTTTTCTGATGCTGGGGGCGGATGATGCCCACCAACTGTGGGTGAACGGAGAGGAGATTTCCCGGCGACAGGGGCGGAACATCTCCCTTCAGGATGACCTGGAGATCCCGGTATCACTCAGGCCGGGGTGGAATTCGGTTCTCCTGAAGGTGGCGGATCTGGATGGTGGATGGGCCTTCCATCTCAGGGTCGCTGACCCATCTGGAGACCTTCGATGGAGCCGGCGTCCCCCAGAGGGCTGAGGCTCCTTCACGCCCGGCCCCCCATCCCATTCTCTCTTGGTTTCCGCCGGGCCCTGTCGGGTACCGGCAGTGCCTTGCCAGCGCCTTTCCACCCCTCTACCCTCAGCATGCTATTCAACCTGGTTGCCCATTCCTCGGAGGTCCGCCATGCGGAATCGTCTCCTTTTTTTGGGCCTGGCAGTGATTCTCCTGGCCGGGTGCGCCTCGGCGGGGGCGCAAGCCCCGTCCGCGGTGGCGCCGGCCCAGGAGAGTGCCGCTGAGCCTGCCGATGAAGGTCCCCTCTTTCCCGATCCTTTCCCCTCCACCTATAGACCCTTCCCATCCGAGCTTACGCTTATCCGGAATGCCACGGTCTTCACCGGCACGGGGGAGCGAATCAACGGCGGTTCCGTCCTGCTACGAGATGGGAAGATTGCCGAGATCGGAACGGGGATCTCGGCGCCGGCCGGAGCACTGGTGATTGATGCTTCGGGGAAATTCGTGACACCCGGGGTGATCGACCCCCACTCCCACCTGGGTGTCTACGCCTCACCCGGAATTCCTTCCCTTTCGGATGGGAATGAGGCCACTGCCCCGAACACGGCGGAGGTCTGGGCTGAGCACTCCATCTGGCCCCACGATCCGGCCTTCGGCCTGGCTCTGGCAGGGGGAGTAACCAGCCTTCACACCCTTCCGGGTTCTGCCAATCTCATCGGAGGGCGGAGCGTCACCGTCAAACCCGTCCCCTCCAGGACCTATCAGGGGATGAAGTTCCCCGGCGCGCCTCACGGTTTGAAGATGGCCTGCGGAGAAAACCCGAAGCGGGTTTATGCTCAGCGCGGCCCTGCCACCCGAATGGCCAATGTCGCTGGCTGGAGGACCTATTTCAGCCAGGGGCAGGAGTATTTGAGGCGTTGGAAGAGCTGGAAAGCCGAGGGGGCGGCTCCGGAAAAGATGCCTGCACGGAATCTGGAACTGGAGAGTATCGCCGCTACCATCAACGGAGACATCGATGCCCATTGGCACTGTTACCGTGCCGATGAAATGGTCACGGCCATGGACATCGCCGAAGAATTCGGCTTTCACATTGCCAGCTTCGAGCACGCCGTCGAAGGATACAAGATTCGGGACTATCTCAGAGACTACGGCGTGTGTGCCCTCATGTGGTCCGATTGGTGGGGTTTCAAGCTGGAAGCCTACGATGGGATCATGGAGAACATGGCCCTGGTCCACGAGGCGGGAGCATGCGCCGTCATGCACTCCGACAACGCCCAGATCGGGCAGTTCCTGAACCTGGAAACCGCCAAGGCCCTGAGAGCGGCCAACGATGCCGGAATCCAGATCACGAAGGCCGAGGCGGTAGGGTGGTTTACCCTGAATGCGGCCAAGGCCATCGGAATCGATGACGTCACAGGGTCGCTGGAGGTGGGGAAGAACGCCGACGTCGTGATCTGGTCCGGAGACCCCTTCAGCGTATACACCAAGACGGAGAAGGTCTTCGTCGACGGAGCCCTTCTCTTCGATCGTTCGGCCCCCGACCCGCACCTTTATGGTGACTTTTTACTGGGGATTCTCCCCGGGGGGGTGAACCGATGACGGCCATGCTGAAAGACCTGGTCCTGGTTCGTCGGACAGCCTCCTGTGTGGCGGCAAGCCTCCTGGTGTTTCTCTCCGCACTGGTCACCCCGGCCCAAGGCCAGACCGTGGCCATTACGAATGGGGAAGTCCACACAGTCTCAGGAACCGTCATCAGAGGCGGGACGGTGGTTCTGGAGAACGGGGTCATCTCGGCAGTCGGGCGCAACGTGACCATCCCACAGGGGGCCACGGTCGTGGACGCGTCGGGAAAGGTCGTGACGCCCGGTCTTTTTGATTCCAGCACCCGGTTGGGCCTCACCGAGGTGGGCTCGTATCAGGGGACATCGGATGGGTCATCGGGGAATGACCGCATGACGGCGGCCTTCAACACCGCGGAGGGGATCAACCCCAACACTACCCTCATCCCCGTGGCTCGGGTGGAGGGGATCACCAGGGCGGTAGTTGCTCCTGGCGGAGGTGCCTCCCTCATCGCGGGGAGCAGCGCACTCATCAATCTGGGAGGAGACCGCCTTTCCACGCTTCTGGACCGGACCCCGGTAGCCATGTATGCCGTGGTGGGAGAGAGAGGGGCAGGATATGTGGGGGGGGCCCGGCCCCTGGTCCTCCTTCGGCTCCGGGAGATCTTCCAGGACGTGCTGGATTATGCAGAACACAGGGCGGAGTTCGATGCGGGAGACAGGAGGAGCTACTCGCTGAGCCGCCTGGACCTGGAAGCCCTCCTACCGGTGTCGAAGGGTGAGATTCCCCTCGTGCTGACGGTGAATCGAGCGGCGGACATCCTCTCGGTTCTCCGGTTGAACGAAGAGCTGGGCCTGAAGCTGGTATTGAGTGGGGTGGGAGAGGGGTGGATGGTAGCGGACGACATCGCCGCTGCCGGTGTCCCGGTCATGACCAAGGCAGCCTCAAACCTTCCCACCTTTGAGGTCTTGGGCCCCTCCTACGAGAATGTGGCCCGGATGTCTGAGGCGGGAGTTCGGGTCATCCTTTCCAGCTTCGACGCATACAACGTCCGGAACCTGAAGATGGATGCTGGCTTTGCTGTGGCGTATGGTTTGCCCCACGCAGATGCACTGAGGGCCGTGACCCTCACCCCTGCAGAGGTCTGGGGCGTGGCTGACCGGATGGGCAGTCTGGATCCGGGCAAGGTCGGAGATGTAGTGGTTTGGTCCGGGGACCCGTTCGAGCCCCTGACGTCGGTGGAGCATGTCTTCATCAACGGGAGGGAAATCTCCTACGAGACCAGGCAGAAGGCACTTCTGGAGAAGTACCGAAACCTCCAGATGCGGCCGCCCTGGAAATAGGCCGGACAGGGTGAGTCTCACACAGGTGATATGAGGCGCCCCGCCGGAAAAGCCGCGTTTCACTCCGAACGCTTTGCGTTCGAGGGCTTCTCCAGCGGGGCGCCTCAGCTCAGCTCCATGGGCTGTCGGGCTGCGACACCGCAACGAAGGAGAAATCCAGCCGACTTCCCTGGTGGGCCCTCCCTTTCTACCGCCTCAGGGGTGGTCTGGTCTGGTCTTCGCTCCCTCCGAGTGACCCTCAAATGCGGAGCATTCGGAGCGGAGCGCGGTCACTTGGAGGGAGCGAGGGCCAAACCAGGCCGTCCTACTTCCTGTTGGCTTCGAGGTTGATGCTCACCTCCACATCCCCACCCACGATGACCGTCTGCGCCCAATTGGCTACGCCCACTTCGAACTCCCGGCGGTCGATGGTCGTAGCGGCCTGGAAGCTGGCGACCTGGGTTACCCCACCCAGCATCTCCCGCATGGGGCCTTCCGGGATCTCTTTGACACCCAGGATATTGATGGGCAGATCGACCTCCTGGGTGATCCCTTTGATGGTCAGATTCCCCGTCGCAATCAACTGGGTTTCGGAGACTTGCCGAACCGAGGTGCTCTCGAAGGTCATCTGCGGATGCTTCTCGGCATCGAAGAAGTCACCGGACCTCAGGTGGTTGTCTCTGCGCTCGTTGTTGGTATCCACGCTGGCTACGTCGATGACGACCCGAACGGAGCTGTTGGCCGGGGCGCCACGGTCGAACATGAACTCCACCTCGTAAGCGTCGAAGGTGCCGCTGACCGGCGTGAAGAAATGCTTCACCGAAAAATTGATCTCGGTATGGGGCTTGTCGATGTTCCACATCATCGCTTCAGTGGCGAAGCTGGAAGTCCCCTCATTATTGGTGGGCCCCTCCTGGGCCTGACCATCATGCACCGAGGCCAGGGTTAGCAGGCCGACGAGGGCAAAAGCAGGTAGAGTCCGGATCTTCCTCATTGTGTTCTCCTTTGCGAATGGCAAAAACGCCTTGTTCCTTGAATTCTCTTGTCTGACAACCTCAGAACGCATCAAGCTTGAAATGAGTTCCCGGTGCGTTCCATTTAAACTTAAAGCACTGAAGGGAAGACGATACTTTAAAGTTGAAATTTTTTCAATCCCCCAAACTCCTTGGCTCTTCGGTCCCGAGATCCTAGTGTGCAAGAAGGCAGCACGTGTCCATTGAGGACCGATCCCTTTCGGACTCTGGAGGGAAGATGTCCCCGACCGACCCGAGGTCTCGGAAAGCTGAGGATGAGCCGTCGATTGTGCCCGGCCTCCATCTTTCCCAGGACGAAAAAGAGGTCCTTCGCCAGGTGGCTTCCGAATCCATCCGATGCGGGCTCCGGGATGGGCACCCCCTGACCGTCCTGCCGAGGGAGTATTCTCCCCGCCTTCAGGCCCCTGGGGCGGTTTTCGTGACCCTCGAGAGTGGTGGGGGACTGAGGGGGTGCATCGGGAGCTACCTCGCGAAACGCCCCCTCGTGGAAGACGTGGCTGAGAACGCCTTTGCTGCTGCCTTCCGTGATCCGCGGTTCCCGCCTCTGACCGAGTCCGAGATGGCGGATCTGGAGTTACACCTTTCCCTTCTCACCCCGCCGGCGCAGCTCGATGTCGGCAGTCGGGCAGAACTCCTTGAGAAACTCCGTCCGGGTTTGGACGGTGTGCTCCTGGAGGACCCTCCTCACCGATCGACCTTCCTCCCTCAGGTCTGGGATGCGCTTCCCGATCCGGAGAAGTTCCTGGATGAGTTATTTCTGAAGGGCGGAATGGCTCGAACCCATTGGTCCGAAACCCTCCAGGTTTTTCGCTACAGGGTACTGGAATTCTGAAAACCGCTCCAGGAGTGGATGGGGCACACCCCTCGCGAAGAGCCGCAGCGGAAGGGCCCCGATCCCGCGCTTTTGGAACCCTTCCTCCCCAGTGATGTAGAGAGGATTCAATCCCTGGTGCCGGCGGACAGTCCTCAACGCCCGGCCCCGGGGGGGGTGTCCTTCGAACCGAACCCGATGCACGTGAAAGAATTATGGCGAACCCGGTCCTGGATCGGACCCGGGGTCTTGATCGTTTTTTCCTCATTGGTGGGGGTGTCCTCCTCCCTACCTGGAGCCGCTGCCTTGGTCACCCCCACCGCCAACCCGGCGAGAGAGGACCCAGGGGAGCCCGCTTTGCGAAGGAGCGGCGAAGTGGCGTTCTCAGTCCAGGCCACGAGGCATGAGTTCTACTTCACTCGGGCCATCTATTCCAGTGGTCGGAGGGGTTGGGGCTGGGGTGGCCGGGGAAGCTGGTCGACGGACTATCCGAAGGCGGACCGGCAGTTCCTGGTGGTCATCAAGCGCATCCTGGGACTGGATGCGCCTGAGCTCGAGAACGCCGTAAGTCTGGTTGACCCGGATCTGCGGCGATACCCCTTTCTCTACGCCCTGGAGGTGGGGCGGATGGCCCTCACTCGGGAAGAGATTCACGGCCTGAGGGACTACCTGAATGCCGGGGGATTTCTGGTGGTGGATGATTTCTGGGGCACGCGGGAATGGGAGGTCTTCGAACAGAACATGAGGATGGTATTGCCGGGTCGGGCATTCGAGGAGTTAACGGTCGACCATGATCTCTTCCACACCTTCTTCGAGATCGACGAGATCAAACAGGTCCCCAATGTCCGTCAGGGAAGGGCGGGGGGACCAACATGGGAACAGGACGGATATGAGCCCAGAGTTCTGGGAATCCATGACGATGACGGGAGGTTGATGGTGGTCATCAACTGGAACACCGACCTCGGGGACGCGTGGGAATGGGCTGAGGACCCGTTCTACCCCCTGGAGTACTCCAACTTCGCCTACGAGATGGGCGCGAACCTGATCATCTACGCAATGACCCACTGAGGGGTACGTACCCCACTGAAGGGGAGTCTTACGGGGCGACGCCTTTGCCTCGCCCAAACAGAGAGACCGGACCACGGAGCCCATGGAGACCTTCTTCTCCTTCCTTTTCAAATACCGACCACTCCTCTTTCGGGAGGGGGAGGTGGTTTTCCGCACAGCCTGGCCACCCCTCCTTATCCTGACGGTGGTTGCCCTGGCGGTGGTCCTGGTCGTGGTGAGCTATCTCAAGCCTCGGGGGAAGGCTGGCCCCCGGGATCGAGTGATCTTGGGGGTCCTCCGGTTCGGTGCGTTTTCTGTGCTCCTCTTCGCCCTCCTTCGACCGACCCTTTCTCTCACCTCCACCGTCCCTCAAAGGAATTTTGTGGGCGTCCTTGTGGATGACTCAAGGAGCATGGCCCTACCGGGGGAGGACGGCCGTCCCCGTGCCGACTTCATTCGGGAGCAGTTTGATCCGGAGACCGGGCTTCTCATGCAGGAGCTGGAGGAGAGATTCGCGGTTCGGTACTTCAAGTTCTCCTCCTCCACGGACCGGGTGGAGGCCCCGGGGCAGGAGATGGACTACGACGGAACCCGGACCGATATGGTGGGAGCGCTGGACCGGGCTCGGGATGAGCTCTCCAGCGTACCTCTTTCAGGCCTTGTCTTGGTCACGGACGGAGCCGACAACTCGGGGCGAGCCCTTGCTGAGGCTCTGGTTCCGCTTCAGGCTGCCTCCGTTCCGGTATATACGGTAGGCCTGGGCGTGGAGTCGCTTTCGCCGGACATCCAGGTCGGTCGGGTCTCTGCTCCCAGAACAGTCTTGAAAGGGACCTCCCTCCTCTTGGACATCGTCATCACCCAGCGCGGCTTTGCGGGCCAGACCCTCCCCCTGGTGGTAGAGGATGACCAGAGGATCCTCTCCGAGAGTGAGGTGGTGTTTCAAGGCGACGGGGAACCCACCGTCGCCACGGTACGCTTTACTCTCGATGAACCGGGCCCCAGAAGGATCCGGATCAGGGTACCGGCTCAGGAAGGGGAAACCGTTCGGCAGAACAACGAGCGTCGGGTGGAGGTGGAGGTCAAGGGAGCCCGGGAGAAGATTCTCTACTTCGAAGGGGAACCCCGGTATGAGGTCGGGTTCCTCCGAAGAGCCATGGCCGATGACGAGAATATCCAGGTCGTGGTTCTTCAGCGAACCGCCGAGGACAAGTACCTGCGTTTGGAAGTGGATGACGAATTCGAGCTGGCCGGGGGCTTTCCCGCGACCCGGGAAGAACTCTTCCGTTACCGGGGGCTGATTATCGGAAGTGTGGAGGCGAGCTTCTTCACCCACGATCAGCTGGCCATGATTGCCGACTTCGTCAGTCATCGGGGCGGGGGGTTCCTGATGCTTGGAGGACGCTTCTCCTTCTCGGAAGGCGGGTACGGGGGTACGCCGGTAGCCGATGCCCTTCCGGTCATCCTCCGGGATCCGGAGCCCGATCCCCACGCAGTCTTCACGCAAATCAAGGTGCGGCCCACCTTGGCCGGGGCCGGTCATGTGGCCGCGCAGATCCGGCCGGAGGGAGAAGTGGGCTTAGAGGTTTGGGATAGCCTACCTCCGTTGGCGGTGATGAATCCCATCTTCGACGTGAAGCCCGGGGCCACGACCCTTCTGGCAGGAGAGGCTCCGGAAGGGGAGCAGGTCGTTTTGGCCTACCATCGTTATGGAAGGGGCAAAGCGGCGGCTCTGCCCATTACCGACTCGTGGACCTGGCAACTCCACGCAGACATCCCCCTGGAGGATCAGACCCATGAGACCTTCTGGAGACAGTTACTTCGTTGGATGGTAGATGGGGTTCCTGACTACGTGGGGGCTACCCTGGACCAGGAGGAGGTTGAGGCGGGGGAGGCGGTAACGGTGGTGGTCGAGGTCAACGACTCGGCCTATCTGGAGGTGAACGACGCGTCGGTGGAGGCTGTGGCCACGGGGCCCGATGGGAGCGCGTATCTGATTCCCCTGGACTGGACCGTGGAAAGGGATGGGGAGTACAGAGGAACCTTCACCCCACCGGCGGAAGGGCCCTATTCCATCGAGGTGTCCGCCCTGGGTGGACTGGACCAGAGTCTCGGCACAGATGCGGTGTATCTGAATGTGGGTCCGAGCCAGGAGGAGTATTTCGATGCCGGCCTCCGGCGAGGGGTTCTGGAGCGGTTGGCCCGGGAGACCGGGGGTGTGTACTACGAGCCGGAGACGGTGGGCAGATTGCCCGAAGACATACGCTATACCGGAGGGGGGGTGACCCTCACCGAAGAGATGGATCTCTGGGACATGCCCGTCCTCTTCTTCCTTCTGGTCGGTTTTGTGGGTGGGGAGTGGATTCTCCGCCGGAGGCGAGGCCTGGTATGAAACGGTTCTTCCTCTTCTTGATCCTCCTTGCCCTGGGTCTCCCTCAGCTGTCCGTCTCGGCCCAGGACACTCATCTCCTGATCGTCGTAGGTCTCGGCGGGGACCTCGAGCTCGAAGTTCGGGTTGATGGCGTAGG
>CBDUAX010000122.1:0-9925 GCA_965365235.1 uncultured bacterium | reverse complement strand
CTCTCTTGGGAGAGTCGATGTGTTCCATCGCCATCGACCTCGGCCCAGAGATCTTCCCTGATGAAGTCTTCGCGTTGGCCGAGGAACGCTTTACTCGAGCCATCCAAGCGGCTGGAGCCGTCGGCGACAATGAAACCCTCAATATGGCCCGTGTGGGAAGAGCCAGAGCCCGGTTGAACATGGGCAATGGCACGGATGCGGCGGCAGACGCGGCGGCAGTCCCGGACGGGTTCTCTTACGAGTTCCCTTATTCCAGTCAGGATGCCAGCACCGAGAACAAGCTATATGCGCTCATGGTCCGGGAGCTGATGGCCACGGTGGAACCGGCCTACCGAAACTTCTCATTCCAGGGGGTACCCGACCCCCGGGTGCAGGTGACGGACCTGGGGATGACGGGACCCGGCACCGACATCGCCATGTGGGCGAGTCCCAAATATTCGAGCCTCGAAGCCCCGGTCCCGGTAGCTACCTGGGAGGAGGCCCAGCTGATCTTGGCTGAGGTCGCACTGGATGGGGGCCAACTCCAGCAAGCTGTAGACATCATCAATGAGCTGCACGACCGGGTTGGGCTTCCGGAGTTCGCCAGCGACAATGCAGCGGAGATTCGAGACCAGCTGATCTATGAGCGGAGTGCGGAGCTGTTCCTGGAGGGTCAGCACATGCAGGATCTGGAACGGTTCAACCTGACGCTGATCCCTGCGCCGGGTACCCCGGCTCCCCACGGGGGGCTGTTCAGCGACCAGATTTGCTTCCCGCTACCTGAGGTCGAGTATCTGAACAACCCGAACATCAACCGCTGACCCAACGACAACCGGAGAGGGGTCGAGTTTTTTCACTCGGCCCCTCCCTGCGTTTTTTCCGTCGTCGAAAGGCAGGTCTTTCATGCCGTCTGACTATGCCCAGGGGCGGTGGTCCGTTGGGTATCTCCCTCTGGGACTTTCCGTCGTTCTCCTGGCAGTGAGTCTGGGAGCCCTGGTGGCCTGCGGGGCGCCACAGGACATCCGATTCGAGATCTCGTTCCCCCGACAGAAGTACCGAAGCCCAAGATGGGCGGCTCATACTCATTCTGGCCAACAACGACGAGGCTGAGCCGAGGTTCCAGTACCGGATCTATGATCCCGGAACGCAACCGGGCTTCGGCCTGGACGTCGAGGGGCTTCGACCAGAAGAGCCCGCCATTATCGACAGCGGGATATTCGGATTCCCGGTCCGCAGCCTGGGAGAACTCCCTGCGGGTGACTACTACGTCCAGGCAGTCCTGAATCGGTACGAGACCTTCCACCGGGCGGATGGCCATACTGTGAAACTCCCCCCAGATAGGTGGGAGGGCCAGCACTGGGACCGAAAGCCAGGCAACTTCTATAGTGAACCGCGGATGGTCCATCTGGATCCCTCCAGCGGTTCGACGGTCCGACTTTCCCTGGACCAGGAAATCCCCCCCATCCCCGAACCCGAGGACACACCCTGGGTCAAACATATCCGCATCCAGAGTGAGCTTCTGAGTGAGTTCTGGGGTCGGCCCATGTACCTGGGTGCCTACGTGCTCCTTCCGGCCGGGTTCGACCAGGACCCCGACGCCCGCTATCCCCTGGCCATCCACCATGGGCATTTTCCCAGCGGTTTTGGGGAGTTCAGGGACACCCCTCCAGCAGCGGAGCTGGAGGGATACGAACGGACTCGAGCCGAGTATGGCTACGACCTATATCAGAGTTGGATTTCGGACGAGTTCCCTCGGATGTTGGTAGTGAAGATCGAGCACCCGAACCCGTTCTATGACGACTCCTATGCAGTGAACTCCGCCAACGTCGGGCCCTACGGCGATGCAATCGTCACGGAGCTCATCCCCTTCCTGGAAGAACGGTTTCGAGGGATCGGAGAAGGTTGGGCTCGTGTGATGTTCGGCGGGTCCACCGGAGGTTGGGAGGTTCTGGGGCAACAGATCTTCTACCCCGATGAGTTCAACGGTGCCTGGTCCTTCTGCCCCGATGCTGTGGACTTCCGGCAGTATGAGACCATCGATATCTATTCCGACGAAAACGCTTTCTTCATGGAGAGCGATTGGAAACGGACTCCCAAACCCTCAGGCCGAAACTGGCTCGGGCACCCCATCGTGACCGTCGAGGAGGACAGCCATTGGGAGCTGGTCCTGGGCAGCAAGGGGAGGTCCGGGCAGCAATGGGCCATCTGGGAAGCGGTGTACAGCCCGGTAGGAGAGGACGGATATGCGGCTCCGATCTGGAATCGGATGACGGGGGAGATCGATCACGAGGTGGCCGAATACTGGAGGGAGAACTACGACCTCCGGTACATCCTCGAGAGGGACTGGGCGGTCCTGGGGCCCAAGCTCCAGGGGAAGCTCAGGATCTACACCGGAGACATGGACAGTTGGCATCTGAACAATGCGGTCTATCTCCTGGAAGAGTTCCTGGAGAGTACCACGGATCCCAACTACGGCGGTGTCGTGGAGTATGGGGACCGGTTCGAACACTGTTGGACAGGTGTTCACGATGAGCCGTTGGAAATTCAGCGCTTGACCGTATACCAACGGTTCTTGCCTGAGATGGCAGAGCACATTCGGCGAACTGCGCCGGCGGGAACCGACCTGTCCGACTGGATGCGTTGAAAAGAGATCGTCGGGGCGGATTCCCCTGACGATCCCGTCAATGGAACTGCTGGAGCCTATCCCGGGCTCCATCGACTCGCCTGGGGTAGCCTCGCTCCGTCAACAAGAGAGAAGTCTGGGATGATTTTTTCCAAAAGAACCACCCTCTCCGCTTTTCCGACTTTGGTCTTTCTGGGACTCTTCGGCTGTGGTCACTCCGCACCCCCACCCGCCACCCCCACCCAATCCGACATCGAGGGATTCTTCGAGGATGTGCGGAGGGAGTTTTCGGGAGAGGTGGCTTTCGACGTCGTCGCATCCATGGAGGGGACCTTCAGGATACCGGGGAACACCGGCTTCGATGCCAGCATCATGAAGGTGGTGGAGGTTCTGGAGGGGGCCGGATACCAGAACGAGGAGTCGGTTGGAAGCGGCAGGCCCCTGACATACCGGATCGAGCATCGTGCCATGGACGCGCCCACATGGGAGCCCGTTGCTGGTACGCTTGAAATCGCCGGCTCCGGATACGAACCTCTCCTCGACCTGGCCACCAACCTCAACATGATCGCCATCAACTCCCACTCCACCCCGGGGGAGGGCGTCGAGGCTGAGGTCGTCTACGTGGGTGCTGGGGAGGCTGAAGATTTCGAGGGCCTGGACGTCGCCGGGAAGATCGTTTTCGGCGAGTCCAGCGTCCGCCGGCTCTTTTCAGAAGCCGTCCAGCAGCGGGGTGCCGTGGGGGTTCTCTCCTACAGCATGCCACCGTACACCCGACCGGAGGTCAATCAGAACTCGATTCAGTTCAGTGGGATCCCCCTGGATGCGGAACGGGAGTCCTGGGGATTGCGTCTCTCCTACCGGGTCAGGAACCGCTTGAGGGAGGCACTGGCCCGCGGGCCTGTGAGGGTCCGGGTCCGGCTCGAAACGCGGATCTTTGAAGCGGACGAACTCACCCTGGTAGCGGACGTCCACGGGACGTCTTTCCCCCAGGAACGGTTCGTCCTCAGTGCTCACGTTCAGGAGCCGGGCGCCAACGACAATGCATCGGGGGTAGCGGTCCAGGCGGAGGTGGCCCGGGTGTTGGGAGAGCTCGTATCCAGCGAACGCTTTGCTCCCGCCCGGACCCTCTCCATGGTGTGGGGAGACGAAATCAGTTCAACCCGCCGCTACATCGAAGACGACAAAGCCCGGGCCGCGGGGATCCGCTGGGGCGTGAGCCTCGATATGGTGGGCCAGGACACCGAGAAGACCGGCGGCACCTTTCTCATTGAGAAGATGCCAGACCCCTCGACGATATGGACGCGTGGTGAAGACAGGCATACGGATTGGTGGGGTTCTGGGAGAAGGCCCATTTCCGAGGACGACCTGGTTCCTCACTACCTCAACGACTTCGTTCTCTCTCGCTGTCTGGACCAAGCAGCGGAAACGGGTTGGGTAGTGAAGACCAATCCATACGAGGGGGGGAGCGACCACGTGCCCTTCCTGAGAGCCGATATCCCTGGGCTCCTCCTCTGGCACTTCACCGACATGTTCTATCACACCGATGGAGACCGGATCGACAAGGTATCCACAACGACCATGGAGAACGTGGGTGTGAGCACCGCGGTCTCCGCCATGACCCTGGTCTCGGCCGATGGTACGACAGCGCGCCGCATCATCAGGGAGATCGAGGATGCCGCCCTGGCTCGCCTGTCGACGGAATTCGAGCTGACGCAGGCAGCCATCGAGGCAGGCGAGGATCAGGCGGAGCAGATCCGGATCCTCCAGGCCTGGCTCGACTGGTATCTGGAGGCCTTGCGGACGACCCACGACATCGAGGTGGGCGGTTCCTCCACGCAGACCATGGCGGCCATTGAAGAAGCATTCGAGAACGTCATGAAAACGGGTGAAGACTACCTGAACGACGTCCGGTAGGCCCCGCCTCTTATTCGAACGAACCGACTACAGTTTTTTGTCCTGGAAAGGGTAGGAAGACCATGAAACGAAGTCTCCTGAGCCTCCCGCTGCTCGCTGCTCTGGTGGCCTGTTCCGGCGGAGGAACAGCGGTTGATTCCCCCCTCTTCTCCATCGAGCTCACAGAACCGGTGGCCCAGGAGATCGCGGCCCTGGGATTGGATGTCCCGGTGACGGGGCGGGTCTACGTGATCCTGACCCGGGATGGAGAAACCGAACCGCGACGACAGGTCGGTGTCAGCGGCGTCCCTTTCTGGGGTCAGGAGGTGAGGGGGTTCACGGGTGGAGATCGGGTCACCCTGCTTCCAGGGGGTGAAGGGGTCATCGGCCACCCCCTCTCTGATCTGAGTGAAGTGCCTCCGGGTGAGTACACGGCCCAGGCCTTCCTCAACGTGTTCACGACCTTCCAAAGGTCAGACGGCCATGTAGTGGAGATGCACCTGAACTCCGGTGCTGGGCAGAGCCCTTGGAGGGCTCCTGGGAATGCCTTGAGTGAGCCCACCACAGTTCAGATCGATCCGAAGAGAGGTGGGACCATCCAGTTGGCCCTCACCGAGGTCATCCCTCCCACCGATCCCGTTCCAGAAGGCGGCTCCCTCCAACAGGGGAACCCGCCGGATCAGGGGGAGCTGGTCCGCTTCGTGAAAATCAGAAGTGAGGTCCTGTCGGAGTTCTGGGGTCGGGACATGTATATCGGGGCCAATGTCCTGCTCCCCCCTGACTACGCGTCGAACCCAAACCGCCGCTACCCGGTTCTTTATCTCACCGGGCATTTTCCCGGTGGGCGGGCTCCCAATGGGTATTCCGACGGTCCGAGCGAGGCCAGGTCCAGGAACCAGGGTTTTTCCGAGTTCTGGCGGGCGCCGGAAAGCCCGAAGATGATCCTGATCTCGGTACGGGATGCCAACCCTTACTACGACACGGGCCATTCGGTGAACTCGCTGAATGTCGGGCCCTACGGAGACGCCTTCACAAAGGAGCTGATTCCGTTCCTGGAAGAAGAGTTCAGGATCGTCCCTGAACCGTGGGCTCGGGTCTTGGCGGGCGGCTCCACCGGAGGCTGGGAAGCCCTGGCCATCCAGATCTTCAACCCCGATTTCTTCGGCGGCACGTGGGGCTGGTGTCCCGATCCAGTCGATTTTCATGCCTACCAGAAGGTGAACGTTTACGAGGAAGAAAACGCTTATCAGACCGGAAATGAGTGGGTGAAGGTGGAACGCCCCAATAACCGGCGACCCGATGGGACTGTGATCTCCACAATCCGGCAGGAGATGTACTACGAACGGGCCGTCGGGCCCAACGGACGCTCCGGCGGGCAGTGGGCGATCTGGGAGGCCATCTTCAGTCCTGTGGGCGTCGACGGGTATGCTGCACCCATCTGGGACCGGGTCACCGGCGAGATCGATCCCGAGGTTGCAGAGTACTGGCGGCAGAACTGGGACCTTACCCATCACCTGGTGGAGAACTGGCAGGACATCGGTGACGATCTGGCCGGGAAGCTCCACATCGCCGTGGGCGATATGGATTCTTACTACCTGAACAACGCCGTGGAGATCATGGAGGAGGCACTGGCGGAGCTCTCCGACCCGGATCCCGGGGCCAGTTTCGAGTACGGCCGAAAGAAGCCACACTGTTGGATCGGATACAGCCCCTGGCGGGAAGGGGAAGACCTGAATAGCGCTGAATTCGTTCAGATTGTGAACGACTATCTGAGAGCCCGAGGAGGGCGTTGGTAGGTCAGGTGCCGAGGGGGACGGAAGAAGGTTTCTTTCCCGTATTGTCTGCTGCCGGTTTCGGACATACCCTAGTCGGCTGCGGGCGTTGCCTGCGGCCGGATCCGGATCCGGCGGAGATTCCCGATTTCGAGGGGTCGGTCCCAGAACCGACCTCTACTGCCCTAATCAGAAAAGTGATGCCATGAGTAAGTCACCTTACATCATCTACACCTGGGCCGACGAAGCTCCGGCTTTGGCGACCTTTGCTTTTCTACCTGTCATCCGCGCCTTCGCCGGAGCCACTGGAGTCCCGGTAGAGACCCGTGACATCTCCCTCGCGGGCCGGATCCTCGCGGTCTTCCCCGATTTCTTGACCGAGTCGCAACGAGTCTCCGACGATCTGGCCGAGTTGGGGCGCCTGGTGGAAGAGCCCGAGGCGAACATCATCAAGCTGCCGAACATCAGTGCTTCCATCCCCCAGATGAAGGCCTGCATCGCTGAGTTGCAGGCCAAGGGATATGGGCTTCCGGACTATCCCGAGGAGCCGGCGAACGAGGAAGAGAAGGCAATCAAAGCCCGGTACGATACCGTGAAGGGCAGCGCCGTAAACCCCGTCCTGCGCCAGGGGAATTCCGATCGCCGGGCACCCGGCGCCGTGAAAGAGTTCGCCCGGGTCAACCCGCCCCGGATGCGGCCCTGGCCTGTGGCCTCCAAGACCCACGTATCCACCATGAGCAGGGGCGATTTCCGTTCGAATGAAAAGTCCGTGACCCTGGACTCTGGGACGTCTGCCAGGATCGAACATGTACGGGCCGACGGCACGGTGACCGTCCTGATGGACGAGCTCCCGCTTTTGGCCGGCGAGGTCCTGGACGGGACGTTCATGAGCAAGGCCGCTCTGGTTGAATTCCTGCGGAAACAGGTGGAGGATGCCAAGGAAAAGGGAGTGCTCTTCTCTCTCCACATGAAGGCCACGATGATGAAGGTCTCCGATCCCATCATCTTTGGCCATTGTGTGCGGGTCTTCTTCGAGGACGTATTCGAGAAATACGCCGGCCTCTTCGAAGAGTTGGGTGTCGACGCCAACAACGGGTTCGGCGACGTGTTGGCGAAGATCGGAAGCCTTCCCGAAGATCAGCGAGCTGCCATCGAAGCCGACATCGAAGCGGTGTTCGAGAATGGGCCGGGAATCGCCATGGTGGACTCGGACCGGGGAATCACCAACCTCCATGTGCCCAGCGACATCATTATCGATGCGTCGATGCCTCCCATGATCCGCGATTCCGGGGGAATGTGGAACGCGGAAGGAAAGCTTCAGGACTGCAAAGCGGTCGTCCCCGACTCCAGCTATGCAGGCATCTACGACGCCATGGTCCGGGACTGCCAGGCCCACGGCCAGTACGATCCCACCACCATGGGCAGTGTCCCCAATGTGGGTCTCATGGCCCAGAAAGCTGAAGAATACGGCTCACACGACAAGACCTTCGAAGTCCCGTCCGATGGCGCGGTCCGAGTGGTAGACGCCGAAGGGAACATCCTCCTGGAGCACAGGGTGGGGGAGGGGGACATTTGGCGGGCGTGTCAGGCCAAGGACGCTCCGATTCGTGATTGGGTGAAACTGGCCGTGAAACGCTCCCGTGCCACCGGGGCACCGGCCGTGTTCTGGCTGGACCGGACCCGAGCCCATGACGCCGAGCTCATCAAGAAGGTGGAGGCCTACCTCCAGGACCACGACACCGACGGATTGGAGATCGAAATCCTGGCCCCGGTTGACGCTATGAAATTCTCTCTGGAGCGGATTCGCCGGGGTGAAGACACCATTTCCGTCACCGGGAACGTACTGAGGGATTACCTGACCGACCTCTTCCCGATCCTGGAAATCGGAACCAGTGCTCGGATGCTCTCCATCGTCCCCCTTCTGAACGGGGGCGGGTTGTTCGAGACTGGTGCAGGTGGCTCTGCTCCCAAACACGTGCAGCAGTTCGAGGCCGAGGGTCATCTGAGGTGGGATTCTCTGGGTGAGTACATGGCTCTTGGGGCCTCCCTCCAGCACCTGGGTGAACAGTTCGACAACCCGGGCGCCTTGGTTCTGGGAGAGGCACTGGATGCCGCCACCGGAGCTTACCTCATGAATGCTCGTTCCCCCTCACGGAAGGTCCATGAGCTCGATAACCGAGGGAGTACCTTCTACCTGACCCAACATTGGGCTCGGGCACTGGCGGATCAGACCTCAGATGCGGCGCTGGCGGAGCGCTTCGCACCCGTCGCGGCGGCGTTGGAGGAGAACGAGGACACCATCCTCTCGGAGCTGAATGGGGCCCAGGGGCCTGCCCAGGACGTGGGCGGGTACTACAAGCCGGATACGGCTCTGGCCACTGCTGCCATGTGTCCCAGTCCCACTCTGAACCGGATCATCGAAGGGTTGTAGGAGTCGCCGACTTCCCGGGATTGGCCCAAGTAAGCCGGGGGCGGGCTCTAATGAGTCCGCCCCCGTGCTTTTGGGCCTGTTCCCGCGGCCCTTTTTTTTCCGCCGTCGGTTCTATCGGACACTCACGCTGGCTGTCACCGTCCCACCCTTCACCGATGAATAGCTCACCTCCATGGTGCCCCGGCCGCGAACCAGGTATTCGATGGTTCGGGTGGTCCGCCCGGGGTGCCCACTTCGCACCAGGATCCGGTCGAGCTCCTTCTGGTCCACCAGCTCTGTCTTCCCTGGCCGGTGCCGGTCCCGGATCCACCCCGCGGAGATGATCTCCACATCGCCCTCCACGCTCAGGATATCCGGTCGGACTGCCTTTGTCCTCATCGCTCGGGCCAGGATCGTGGGAATCGCTCTTTCGTTCCTGATGTCCAACTGAACCTGGTACACCCCACCGCCCAGATCCTCGACCCGGGTGTCTCCCATGCTCATGAGGGGCATCTGGTCGGCATGATAGAGGGTGAACGCCATGTTCCGGTGGAACACTTCCATACTCATGAACCGGGGATTGATCCGACTCCCGAACTTGTTCCATCCCCCCATCTCCACCGGACCGTACTCGGGGTGCTCGAAAGGGGCCCATTCGACGAAATTCTCGCCGAATTCCAAGAAGTCATCGAAGAAGAATCGGGAGAGCTCTCCGGCGATGGGGCTCCGTTGATTTTCCTGCTGCTCTGTCAGAAGAGGACTCTGGTAGTACTGCCCTCCGTTCCATAGTTCGTTCAGAAAGGCAACAGCGCCGAGCCCATCGTTGGCCCAGTCCGTGGATCCGCCGTGAATGGTGTAAAGGCCCTGCCAGGTGATGTGGTAGTTGAACCAGGGGAGGATCCTCTCCCCCTGTTCCCCAATTTCATCGTAGACCCGGATGTCCGAGGCCGGATAGTCCCCGTCCCATGCGGAGCCTGGTGGCCTCAGGATCATGCCTGCTGCGTTATGGTAGGTCTGCAAGCCGGCGATATTCCGGTGGGTGGCGAAGAAATCTTGTGTGGCCCGTGATTCGGGATTGTGGAAGGGATAGTACATGGACCCGCCCTGAACGTATTCCGGCTGCCAGTCAGAACCGTAGTTCCGGTTCCCGTCGTACCCCCCGGGGGGATCCTCATTCACCCGGCCATCCCCGTCGTTGTCCAAGCCCTCCTGCCCCAGGAGGACCCAATCCCCCTTCTCCCATGGCGC
>CBDUAX010000121.1:0-9931 GCA_965365235.1 uncultured bacterium | reverse complement strand
CACGACCGCCGCCGCCGTGACCCTGGCCCTGGGAGTGGGAGCCACCACGGCCATCTTCAGCGTAGTGTACGGGGTCCTCCTGAAACCCCCACCCTACCCTGACCCGGACCGGCTTGTGGCCGTCCGTTACGTATCCAATTCCACCGGAACCGTTTCCACCGGACTATCCCAGCCCGACATTCAGGACCTTCAGGATCAGGCCTCCTCGCTGAGGTACCTGTCAGGCTACTCCAGCACGAACCGGACCCTCACCGGCGAGGGGGACCCGGAGGTGATCTGGGGAACGCAGGTGACGCAGGGGTTGTTTGCGACGTTCGCCGTGACCCCTGCCCTGGGAAGAGACATCCGGCCGGAGGAAAACACACCCGACGGCCCGAGGGTTGTGGTGATCTCGCATGCTTTCTGGGTCAATCGGTTTGGGAGGAACCCCGAGGTCATCGGAAGGACGGTTCTCCTGGACGGCACAGCTCACGAAATCATAGGGGTAGCTCCTGCCGGATTCGAGTTTCCCCGGAGGGCTCAGTTTTGGCTCCCCGCCCACTTGGACCTTGAAGGCTGCGGAAGGGAATGCCGTTTCCTGCAAGCAGTCGGGCGCCTTTCCTCGGACGCCACGCTGGATGGTGCCCAAACGGAAGCAACGGCCATCGCCTCGCGATTGGAAAAAACCTACGTCGATTCCAACAACGACCTTGGGTTCCTGGTGATGGCCCAGCGCGCCGCCGAAGTCCAAGGGAGTCGACCCGCCCTCCTGGTGCTCCTGGGCTCCGTGCTGATGGTCCTCCTTATTGCGTGTGCCAACGTAGCCAACCTCCTTCTAGTGCGCGGAACCAATCGAACAAGAGAGATCGCACTGAGGTCGGCTCTCGGGGCGGGCCAAGCCAGAATCCTCATTCAACTCATTGTTGAAAATGCCTTGTTGGCAAGTCTTGGAGGAGGGTTTGGCCTGCTGTTGGCCCATTTCGGACTCGGAGCGCTCCTGAAGCTGGCACCATCAAGCCTCCCCTATCTCGACCAGGTGGGAGTGGACTGGACGGTTCTCCTCTTCACCTTCAGCACGGTATGCCTCGTCTCCATCCTCTTCGGCTTTGCTCCCGCCTTGCGCCTGGCCCGCACGCCCATTTCGGGTGCTCTGAAGGAGGGTGGGAGGGCCCGGATGGGGGGAGGCAGTCGAGATCCAGCCCGGTCCCTGATGCTAATCGTGGAGGTAGCCCTCTCCCTCATGCTCCTCTTGGGGTCGGGACTTCTGCTGAGAAGCTTCACCCGCCTCTCCTCTGTCGATCCAGGGTTCAATTCGGAGCGTGTCCACCGGTTCACCCTCTCTCTTCCCGAGGCCGATTACGAGACCCCGGAGGAGTGGATCGGTTTCTTCGAGTCCCTTGAAGGAAGGATCGCGGCCCTCCCGGGTGTCCGTTCTGTGGGGGGCATCTTCGGCGCACCCCTTTCCGCAGTGAATGTCTCGGTCGGCTTCGAGCAAACTGACCGACCGCCCCCACCTCCCGGACAAGAGCTGCGCGCTGGTTGGCGAATCGTCACACCTGGGTACTTCGAGGCCATGGGCATCCCCCTCCTTCAGGGTCGATGGTTCACACAGCAGGACCATCTGGGAAGCCAGCGGGTGGTCGTGGTGACTCAAGGCTTCGCCGAACGGTTCTATCCTGGTGAGGACCCGATTGGAAAGCCCATCCTGCCCCAGGTCAGAATAAGCCTGCCAGAAGAGACACCACGGATCATCATCGGAGTCGTAGGAGATGCCCGGTACGGCGCTCTGGGAGCGCCTCCGGCCCCCGCCTACTACGTCCCTCAGAGCCAGGTCGGGAGCAACTACCTGACTATCGTGGTGAAGGCGATGCCCGGCACGGCACCCATGCTCGCAATCGGGGAGATCGTCAGAAACATGGACCCGGATCTTCCCCTACGGGACCTGGAGGAGATGACCACAGTCATCGACCAATCCCTCGGACCTGCCAGATTCAATCTCCTCCTTCTGGGGACTTTCTCGGCCCTAGCGGTGGTGCTGGCTGCAGTTGGGTTGTACGGGGTGGTGGCATACATGTTCTCGCAGCGCATCCGGGAGATCGCAATCCGGATGGCGGTGGGAGCAAGGGGAGAGAGTGTGGTACGGATGGTATTGGGCCAGGCGATTCGCCCGGCACTGGTGGGAGTGGCCCTGGGACTCGCCGGCGCATTCGCCGGATCCCGTTTGCTGACTGCTCTCCTCTATGGCATCGAGCCCACGGACCCGGCCTCATACCTTGGTGCGACAGGGCTCCTCCTTTTGGTAGTCGTCGGAGCAGCCTCTATACCTTCCGTCAGGGCCAGCAGAATTGCGCCCATGACGGCGCTGAAACAGGAGTGAGCCCTTCTCACTCTTTGCCTACCAGTGTGGCCCTGATCCGGCGTTCCTGAACCTACCAAGGCTCCGGGGACCTCACCCCCAGTGCCTGGGAGTCGTCTCCTCCCCGAAAACGAGTTCATCCAGACCAACACTATGAGGAGCGATTCTTGGGCTGGCTGGAAGGCCCCGGAGAGGAATTCAGAGGAAGCAGATCGGGTGGTAGAGAGTCGGTACACCGAAGAGCAGATCTTCCGGATGTTGAGGGAAACGGGTACACAGGTGGGAGAGGTTGGGAGGACTCCGAGTGACCGAACCGACGTTCTTATTCTGGCTGCGGAAGCACGGGAGCTTGGGAGTGAGCCAAATCCGCGAGCCAAAGGACCTCCAGGGGTAGGGCCGGCGGCGGCCGACTCATTGAACCTGGCTCCGCTTCAGCCGGCCTCACCATAACTCAGACTAACTCAGACCTACAGATTAAGAGATAAGCGCAGCTTATTCGCCGGATACTCGTTAGATCGGTTAAGTTGCTGTGAGTTTGATCTTTAGGTGATTGGCCGGTCCTTGGAGTTCTTCTGAGTAATGGTCAGTTCCAGCGAGTTTGGGGTCCCAATTGGGGCCTCATCCCCCAGATCGGCTCTCCAGCCACAAACACGAAAAAGCGGAAGTCCTTCTCTCCGAAGGACTTCCGCAGTGCGCCGCCAGGGACTCGAACCCCGAACCTACTGATTAAGAGTCAGTTGCTCTGCCAGTTGAGCTAGCGGCGCTGAGACAGAGAAAATACAAGGGATCGGCGTCGTGGTAAACCTGCGGGGTCCCCTCTGCAGGGTGCCGGTCCTCCCACCCGTTTCCACCCGTTCGCCGCAGCGCTTCGGCACGCTTCGGCCCGACTTCCCCGATCCCCTCTCTCTGCTATCCGTCGGCGCATCCGTTAGCTACGTTGAGGGAATCGTGGACCCCAGCCTTTGGCCCGCGATCGGCCGTCGAAAAAATCACCTGAGGTAGGAGTCGGTTCATGACTGCAACCACGCAGGACCGGATCGAGGAGGACCTTTGGATCCCTACCAGCTGTGGTCAATGCTACTGCATGTGCGGCATCAAGGTTCGCCGCCAGGACGGTGTCATCACAGAGGTCGAGGGGAATCCCGACGCCCCCACCGGGCGCGGTAGCATTTGTCCAAAAGGTCTCGCATCGCCCCACCTGCTGTATGATCCCTATCGGCTGAATTATCCCGTCAAGCGGACCAACCCAAAGAAAGGCCTCGGCATTGATCCGGGGTGGGAGCGAATCTCCTGGGAAGAAGCGATGGACATCATCGTGGAGAAGCTCCAGGAATGTCGCGAACGGGACCCGAGAGGGGCGTATTTCCAGGCTACCACGACGCAGGCATCGGAGATTCGGTTCGGGGTCATCGGGTTCATGAAAGGCTTCGGCACACCCAACTATTGGGTGTCCGGGGGCGGGCTCCACTGCGGCAACGGTGCCCACTTCATGAACGGGATCATGCATGTCGCCTGGTCCATCATTCCCGACTTCGCCAACTGCAACTATGCCCTGAACTTTGGTTGCTCCAAAGGACACGGCGCGGGGCACGTGGCGGTGCAGAACGCCACCCAGGCCGCCGACGCTCGCGCCCGGGGCTTCAAGAACATCGTCTTCGATCCCTTCCAGAGCGCTCAAGCCTCGAAAGGGCACGAGTGGGTGCCGATCAAGGTCGGAACCGACGGGGCCATGGCCCTGGGGCTCGTGAACTCCCTTCTGAACGAGCACGGCATCTACGACGCCGAATACCTCATGTACAAGACCAACGGGCCCTACCTGATTCGGCCCTCGGACGGACGGTACATGCGGGACGGCGTCACCGGAAAACCATTGGTCTGGGACCTGGTGGACGACTGCCCCAGGGTGCACAACGATCCTTCGGTGACCCGGGTGGAGTATGAAGACGTAGCCCACGAAGTAGCACTCACAGGCCGCTACACGGTGGACGGTGTGGAGTGTACTCCGTCCTTCGAGCTCCTGAAGGAGCACGTAAAGAGATACACCCCGGAGTACGTCGAGGAGGCTACGGGGGTCCCGGCCGCCACGGTGAGCCGCATCGCCAAGGAGTTTGGTGAGGCTGCCGAGATCGGCTCCACCGTCACCATCGAGACCAGCAGAGGCCCCAAGAAGGTGCCCCGGCGTCCTGTAGCCACCCATTTCTTCCGGGGGGCCCAGGGGCATGTCAACTCCGGATGGACCTGCCTCTCCATCGACATGGTCAATCACATGGTGGGGGCCGCCGATACCTACGGCTCGGCCTTCGGTCTCGGGGCGGCAGTGGGCAGCGGATACGAAGGAACGGGGAAGCCGTATCAGATCCCCTACCCGTGCCCCGATGGCCTCCTCATGGCCAAGACCTGGGTCTACGACCACGTGCCCTATCCCATGCGGGAGCCGAAGCCGCCAACGCGCCTCGACCTCCACGACATGTTCCCCACCTCCATCTACAACGCGTTCACCATCACGAGCCCCAGGTGGTTCGAGATGCTGGAGCGATTCAAGATCCCATACGAGCCGGACGTGATGATCAACTTCGGCTCCAACTCCGTCATGACCATGGGGAATGCGGAGGCGGTGACGGAGAACTTCCTGAAGAAGTTCAAGTTCATCTTCTCTTTCCAGCTCCACCTGACGGAGTTCGAGGAGGCCGTGGCGGATGTGGTCCTCCCCGACACCTGTTTCCTGGAACGCTACACGCCGGCGGTGAGCTTCCCCTCGACCTTCTCCCACCCCCAGGGGGAGGACGACTGGGGTTGGACCATCCGCCAACCCGTCATCGAGCCCCTATTCGAACGCCGGGACTTCAACCAGGTCATGATCGACATCAGCGAGCGCCTCGGCATCCACGGCAACTACTTCAAAGGCCTGAACGACTCCATTCCCATCCGCTACGGCGGGGAGATGGAGGAAAGGAACAAGCTGATCGAAGACGGAAGCGTGGTTCACACGTGGGAGGACGTCTGCGACCGGCTCATCAGAGACCGGTTTGGGGACGAACATGGCCTGGAGCATCTCAAGGAGAAGGGCGTCTTCACCTGGCCGAAGAAGAAGGAAGACGTGTACTGGAAGTGGTTCAACCCATCCCGGGTGCCCATTTACTTCGAGTACTTCATCGATTCCAGGGAGAAGATCACGAAACTCTGGGATGAATACGACGGGAAGGACTTCTTCGATCTCGACTGGTCCCGCTTCAAGGCCCTGGCAGACTGGTATCCCTGTCCCACCCACACCGAGACGGACCCGGCCTACGACATGCACGCGTTCTACTGGCGGGCCGTCATGCACTGCAACTCCATGACCCAACAGAACCCCTATCTGGATGAGGTTTCCCAGGAGGATCCCTATGTCTATTCCATCCAGATCCACGCTGACACAGCAACCGAGAAGGGATTGGCGGACGGTGACTGGGTTTGGATGGAGAACCCACAAGGGCATCGAGTGAAGGGATGGATCGCCCTGACCCAGGGCATCGAGCCCCACCACCTGGCCGTGGCGGCCGTGGCGGGTCACTGGGGGAACTACATGCCCATCGCCAAGGGCAAGGGAGTATTCTTCAACGACCTGGTGGAGATGGATCTTCCCCATACCGATCCTCTCACGTTCAACCAGGACATCTGCTGTCGAGTGAAGATCTACAAGGCGGACTCATGAGTGAGGTCATGGTGGACCCGTCCGTGAATCATGAATCCACTGTGGAGACGCGTATGCCACGCTATGGGATGGTCATCGACCTCAAACGATGCTACGGCTGTTACGCCTGCGTCATGGCCTGCAAGACGGCGAACCACACTCCCCCCGGGGTCTTTTGGGCGAGGCTGCTGAAGGGGGAGATGGGGAAGTTCCCCAATACGGTGAGACAGTCTCTGCCGGTCCTCTGCATGCAATGCGAGGAGCCTTCTTGCCTGGAGGTGTGCCCCACCGGTGCCACGGTGAAGCTCGACGACGGGGTGATCATCGTGGAGAAGGACAAGTGCATGGGGTGCAAGTACTGCATGATGGCCTGCCCCTATGGCGCCCGATACTCGGTGGAACAGTGGGAGAGCTACTTCCCCGACGGGCTCCCCCTTTCACCGTACGAGGAATTCACCAAGAAGGCGTGGGAGGAAAAATCCGGTGTGGGAGTGGCCACCAAATGTGACTTCTGCCGGGAAAGGGTGGCGGAGGGACGAAACCCCGCCTGTGTGGAGGCCTGCCCGGCCAATGCTCGGATTTTCGGTGACCTGGAAGACCTGGACAGCGAAGTGTCGTGGTTGATCAAGACCTACCGCGGCGAAGTGCTGAATCCTGAGTTCGGAAACAAACCCAAAGTCTACTATCTCCCGCCGAGGTGATCAGATGCGGATCACCCTGAACCACGGACCGAAGACTCGGATAGCCGGAGTTGCACGATGAATCCTGAAGCCAATGGTCAGATGCAACGCGAGTGGGGTTGGTGGATCGCCATCTATCTCTTCCTGGGTGGGATCGGGGGAGGCGCCTACACCATCGGCGCCACCAACTGGCTGATCGGGGAGGGAGCCGAAGCCTCCACAGCCCTCGGCCTCTGGATCGGATTCCCAGCCTTGGCCATCGGGAGCATCTGCCTCCTGGCCGACCTGGGCTCACCCACCCGAGCCATCCTTGCGGGCATGAAGCCGGGCACGTCCTGGATGGCCAGGGGATTCTGGATCATCTCCGTTTTCATGATCCTGGCCTTTGTCCACTTCGTCCTCCACCTCTTTACCGGGGCGAGCGAAACGGCCAACGGTCAAACCCTCCTGAAAATCATCGCACTGGCTGGTATCGTGTTCGCGGTGGGGACCATGGCCTACACCGGAATTCTCCTCAGCACATCCAAGGGCATTCCGTTCTGGCGCTCGGGGGCCGTTCCCGTGGTGTTCGTCGTTTCCGCCCTCGTGACCGGTCACTTCACCATCATGCTGGGGATGGCCTTGGGCTTTGGAGGACCGGAGATGACCGAACCTCTCCGGATTATGGCCCTGGAGGCCGCAGTTCTGGTGGGCCTGGAGGTCCTGGCCATCGCCTTCTTCCTGCAGGCTGCTTTCAGCCGACCTGATCCAAGGGAGTCGGCAGAACGGATCCTGAGGAGACGGTCCTTTGTGGTAGGCTATTTCCTCCTGGGGCTCGCGGCACCCCTGGTCCTCATGGTCCTGGCCTACCGGTCAGCGGCCGGGGTTGGAGGCTACCTGACCATGATCTCTCTGGGGGCGGCTCTCGGTCTGGTGGGAGGCCTGATCCTCCGGCAGTCCGTCCTGGTTTGTGGAGCGCTGCCCACCCTGAACATCGGTGGTTTCGAATTTCGGCGCATCGCTCGCCCCAAAGAGCCGAAGCCTGGCATCGGGCTGATGCCACCGGTCTGAACGATCCTCAAAAAGGACGGGGGGCGAGCCATTTCGTGCGGCCCGCCCCCTTTCTTTTCCCAGCTACCGTCCCAATGGGGAGTCAGAACGCGGGAATCCCCGTGATCTCCTGACCCAAGATGAGGGAATGCATGTCATGCGTCCCCTCGTAGGTATAGACGCTCTCCAGGTTCGCCATGTGGCGCATGGCACTGTACTCCACCAGGATCCCGTTCGCACCCAACAACCGCCGGGCCTCCCGTGCAGTCTCACACGCCATGTTCACACAGGCCCGTTTCGCCATGGAAACCTGAACCGGCGTGGACTCCCCCCTGTCCTTCAGGCGCCCGAGTTGGAGCACCATCAGTTGACCCTGGGTGATATTGGTGAGCATGTCGGCCAACCGAACCTGCTGAATCTGCTTGCCGGCGATGGGGCCATCGAACATGACCCTTTCACTGGCGTAGCTCCGAGCTTCGTGGTAACACGCCATGGCCGCCCCAACGGCACCCCAGGCAACCCCATACCGGGCCTGCGTAAGACAGCTGAGGGGATTTCCGAGGCCAGTTGTGCCCGGAAGAAGGGCATTCTCGGGGAGTTCGACCCCCTGCAACACCAACTCGCTGGTGTCGGATGCCAGAAGAGAGAGCTTCCCCTGCTGGTCTTTCGCCGAGAACCCCGGGGTGTCAGTGGGAACCAGGAAACCCCGAATTCCACTCCTGTCCCCAATCTCCCGCGTCTGAGCCCAGATTACGGCTACATCAGCCATTGAGCCGTTTGTGATCCACATCTTGGCCCCGTTGAGAACCCACCCGTCAGTCGTCTTCCTCGCCGTCGTGATCATTCCGCCGGGATTCGAGCCGTAGTCCGGCTCCGTGAGGCCGAAGCACCCGATCTTCTCGCCCGCAGCCAACTTCGGCAGCCACTCCCGCTTCTGTTCCTCGGAGCCCCAGGTGAAGATGGGGTACATGACCAGGGATCCCTGGACCGAAGCGAAAGAGCGGACTCCAGAGTCGCCACGCTCCAGCTCCTGCATCTTTAATCCATAAGCCACGTTGTTCAGCCCAGCACAACCGTACTCCTCCGGTAGGTTTGATCCCAACATTCCCACCTCGGCCATCCCTGGGATGATCTCAACTGGGAATCGGCGCTGATAGTAGGCGTCCCGGATGATTGGAAGGATCTGCTCTTCCACCCACTCCCGGGTGGTGTCGCGAACCAGTCGCTCCTCCTCAGAGAGGAGGGAGTCCACATCATAAAAATCGACTCCCTGAAACTTCTCAGCCATATCCGTCGTCGCTCTTTGTTGGGTAGGTTTACCCTGGCCGCCGCCCATTTGACGAGGCGCAGCGACCGGGGAATCGTGCCCGTTGTCGGGCGCAGCAAGATAACTGGATACTAAGAAATCGGCAGAAAGGTCCAGTTCGATTCTGGGAGGGAAGAAAGATGAGCAAGAAGCGAGATCACGCCGTCAGCCACGGGATCACCTTCGGTTCCGCTCTGGCCATCGCCATTTCATGGTCAGTCCACAAATCAATCCTGTGGGCGATCATCCACGGCTTCTTCAGCTGGTTCTACGTTCTCTATTACGCGTTCACGCGGTAGGGGCCTGGCCCGCCCCCAGGACCTCAGCGGTCACTCTTGGGCGGTACGGCTTCTACCGCCTTTCGGTTTCCGAAACGAAGGACACCGTAGGCCGTTTCCCTCCCGACTCGCGACCCGATCCAGAGGGCTGCCAAGACGGTTCCGATCCAACCTCCGATGATCACATCCGAAGGTTTGATGACGGTCCAGATCCAGATGGCGAGGCTTGCGGCCAGAATGACTCCAAATCCCCACCCCCACAACCCCGCCCGCCTCCTGGCCAGCTCTCGGCAGGACTCACACCAGAGGAGACGGTCCATTGCCTCGATGTCCTTCTCTTCGAGGCACCGAACGCAGGTGGCTGTGTCTGGAAATCGGGACTTCCAGGCCGACTCCTTGTCCTTCTTTCCAAACACGAGCCCTCCTCTTCGGACGCAACGTTTTCGGAACCGAATGTGAGCTGGGAATCTGTGCCGTGGGAATATCCCCCGCCAGACAATGAGGGGCCGAGAAGGTTGGAGGGCACCAGGTCAGGGGCGCGTGAACCGGGGGTTGTAGGTGAACTCCGTGTGATCCTCCCCCCACCGGACCAGATCTTCCAGGAGGGTCATCCGGTTCGTGCCGTCCCGCCTG